>CAMORF010000131.1 GCA_946623485.1 uncultured Clostridia bacterium | reverse complement strand
CTTCCAAGGCGATCGTCGGCTTTGATTATCACGACACGATGGTCGGTACCATTGGGATGACAATGATCAAGGAGGACAGCATCTGGAAAATCGACGGTCTCGAAATGCCGAAATTCGAGAAGATCAACCTGCCGCAGGGAAGCGACGGCCAGGCGTAATTATTAGAAAAGGAGTATCAACATGCCTGAAAACAGAATCAAAGAGGTTTTCTCCACCAAATTCTCTTCTTCGTTCTTCGCATTCACCTTCTTTTACGCTATCGTTTTCTACCTTCTAGCCATCAGTTTTTATTTCTGGTTGTGCCGTACGGACATCAAACCGGAAGAGAAGTAATTCCCGCGATTTCATCATGCATTCGACTTTCACTTCCCATAAGGATATTATGGGAAGTTGAAAGCTATATGGAAAAGACATGTAAATTCCTACTATCTAAGTGGCAAAGCATGAAATGGAGGCATTGCGAGGCACCTGTCACATGCTTTTTCTGTTATTTGCATTGCCTGCCTTTTGAAACAGGAATCATTCAGCTTTATTAAGCACGGAGTACGAAATGATCAGAAAAATAAAAAAAGAGGATTGCCCGGCAATTGCACGGATGTGGCGCGATTATCTGGACGTGCCCACGGCGACAGACGAAAGTGTGTACAGCACCTTTGAGAAGATGAGCAAAGACAACCGTTATATGACATATGTGGCCGAGGAGGACGGAATCGTTGCGGGCTTTATCACGCTTGTCGAGGTCTTGTCGTTCGATGACCCGGATGGCTATGTCAAGATGAACGGGATCGCTGTTCTTCCACAATATCGACATCGCGGGATCGCGCAGCAGCTGACGGAACATGCGGAGCAGGATGCACGCAGCAGAGGCGCGAATTCCATCGGCGCCGCAACAAGTTTTAAGCGCATGGGCTCACAGACTATGCTTGACAAGCTCGGGTATGAAAAATCCGCCTTCTGGTTTCACAAAAAGCTTTCACTGCCGGAAGAAACAGCTCAATTGAACGGATAAAAGCCTATGGACAAATTGGCATCAGATCCCCGCGCGCTGAAATCGTATCTGCGTTTTTCCTATATGCCGGGAGAAGACGGGCTGTTCGTCAAAGACCGGATCACCTGCCCCGAGATCCGCTTTGCCTGTGAACCGGAACGGGAAAAGCACGAATACCTGGAGGAACTGAACCGTATTCTGGACGACATGCTGGAAACGGAGCGGCAGTATTGCGATGCTGCCTTTCTTTCTTCCGGCGTGGACTCTTCACTGCTTGCCTTTGGCATCCATGCGAGGAAGACCTTTTCGGTGACGTATGAAGAAGAGGCCTTTGACGAATCCGCCGAGGCGCAGCAGGCCGCCGAAAGGCTGGGCAGCGAGCACCATGTGCTCAGGATCGGCCCTGCCGATTATTTTGATGCAACAGGAGAAGCGATGGCTTGCCGCGGCCTTCCCACGGGGGACGCTTCCTATATCGCGCTGTTCCTCGCGGCTCGGGAGGCGGCCCGGTACACGGACACAGTCTGTTCCGGAGAGGGGCCGGACGAAATGTTCTGCGGTTACCCCTGCTACAACAGCTACTTTGACGATCCCTGCGAGGATTATTGGATAAAAGCAAACACCATCATGGATGTGGGAGAGATACCGGAGATCCCGGATTACGGCGGTGACGGCTTCCTAAAGATGAATGCCTTCGACCTGACCCGCTGGCTGCAGGGCAGCATCCTTCCCAATCTGCCGGCTGCGGCGAAGGGCGCGGGCATCGAGATCCGCACGCCTTATCTGCGGCAGGATCTTCTGGAATTCGCGCTGGCGCTGCCGGTCAGGTACAAGGCGAACCGGAATATGGGCAAGCTGCTCTTCCGGGAAGCGGCGCAGCGATATGTCGGACGGGAAATCGCTTTCCGTGCAAAGAGGGGCTTTCCCGTGCCTGTCCGGAAATGGATGCGCGTGGAGCCATACAAAACGCAGATCCTGGATGCGCTGACAGGGTCACTTGCAAAGGATATGCTTGCCTGTGCGGACATAGAGGGGATTCTGAAAGCCTTTTATGTCACCGGGAACGAAACTGTGTGGAAACAGATTTGGGAAATGTTCGCCCTGATCCGCTGGCTTGAGACTTTGAAGGGAGATCACAATGCATTCGCTGCCATCCTTTGACCGAGCTTATCCTGTCAGAACACTTTATACCGACAATGAAGACTGGCGCCGCTGCGAGGGCTGGCAGGATGCCGACCGGCGGAAAGCCGCACTGCAGGACTATCTGCGTGTGCCTCTCAAGCAGGTGATCTACGCACGTGAAACGCACTCGGGCAGCGTTTTCGCCGTTTCCTCAGAGACCGGAGGAAGCCTTGCAATCAAAAAGGAAACCTTTGTTTCCGCTCCCTTGGGCGGATACGACGCACTGGTAACGGACGTGTCCGGGCTTCTGCTATGCATCTGGACCGCAGACTGTGTGCCCCTGTTTCTCTACGACACGACAAAGCAGGTCGCGGCTGTCGCGCACTGCGGCTGGCGGGGCATCCTTGACGGGATCGTTCCCAACACGGTCAGAGTGATGGCGGAACGCTTCGGCGCCGCCCCCGAACATATCATCGCCGGCTTCGGACCTGCCATCTGCGGAAAATGCTATGTGGTCAGCGAAGACCTGCATGAGGCTTTTTCCATGCGCTTTTCCCCGGATGAGATCGGGGAACTCTTCCGCCCGCTGGCGAACGAAAAATATCTCCTGGATCTCAGGATGGCGATCAGCTTGGAACTCCGCCGTTTGGGTGTCCGGCCGGAAGAGATCCGCGATACAGGAATATGTTCCTGTGAATCGGAGGCTTATGCATCCTACCGCAGAAACGGACCCACGAACCCGGCCCGGCAGACGCTGTCGGGGATCGTTCTCCTGTAAATGAGATTTTGAAACGGATGATGAGATGAAAATGCAGAGCAATACGCAGACCGAAAGCGTATTTCGCAATTCAGAGCTGATTACTGGCAGAACGAGGAAAATGGCCCACACCTACATCGGCAGCGCGATCTGTGTGGCAGCCGTGACGGCGGTCGATTCTCTGATTGCGGGCATCAGCATCGGTGAAAGCGCGCTGGCGTCGATCGGCGCGGCAGCGCCTCTCCTGGCTATTGATCAGATCCTGCACTGTCTGCTGGGCTTCGGCATCAGCAAAATGATGATCCACTCGGTCGGGATAGGAAAGAGAAAGGAAGCAGACCGGATCTTCGGCGCGGTCCTGATTGCCGTTGCCGCCGCCTTTCTGCTCGTATATATCCCGCTGCTGATCTTCGAGCGGCCGCTGCTTGGGCTGTTCATGAAGGATCAGACGCTCCTGGACGGGGTAATCCTCTATACGCGCCCCCTGTTTCTGTCTGCGCCGTTTTTGGAAGTGTTCCTGTGCATCGAGAGAGCCTTCCGTATCGACGGACGGGCAAAACTGTTTGCTCAGCGCGGCATCATCACAAATATCGCAAACATCCTTCTTGACATTTTGCTGGTATCCAGCCTGGGGATGGGTGTGTCCGGCCTGGCCTGGGCCTCTGTGATCGCGGCTGTGCTCGGCTATGCTGTCTCGCTCAGTCATTTCTTCAGCAAAAAAAGGACGGTCTCCCCCGATTTTTCCGTGATCCATTCTCGCGAGGAATTCTGGTCCTATATCAAAGAAGACGTACGCCTGGGCGCTTCCGCAACTCTGGACGAAGTGATGGACGGCCTTGCGCTTACCGCGCAGACCGCCGTCATCGGCACGATCGCCGGTTCGGGCGGGCTTGCGATCTGGGCGGTGTTCAAGGCGCTGCGGGGGATCCTGATCTCTGTGAGCAACGGGGCCTCCGGGAGCACCTCCGCGTTTGCGGGCCTGCTGAACGGGCAGAAGGATTACGACGGTGTCAGATATGCGATTAAAACGGGGATCGGGATGGCTCTGGCGGCGTCCGTACTGGCGTTTGTGCTGATACAGTTTTTTGCCGAGGGCATTTCGGACCTGTACCGGATCGAGCCTGAGCTTCAGCAGCTTTGCGCCCGCTGCCTTCGGATCGGCAGCTATGCCGCCCCGCCGCTTGCGTTTCTGACAGTCCTCTCCTCTTATCTGAGCGATGTAAACAGGATCGGCCTGGCGAATATGCTTGCGCTGCTCCGGCAAGGCCTGGTCATCATCGCCGCGGCTATTGCGTTCAAGATGACACTGACGAGCTTTTTCGTGGTCTATGAGATCTCAGTAGCGCTTGCGGCTATCGTGATGATCGTTCTGCTGGTGTGTGACCGCCATTGGTTCGTGCCTGCGCGAAACCCGGCGTTGATCGCCGATTATTCGATCCGGCTCCAGGCGGACCAGATCGCCGCCATGAGCACAGACGCCGCCTGTAAGCTGCGCGGGGGCGATTATCCTGAACTCTACAGCTTGAGAGTTGCGCAGGTGCTGGAAGAGAGCATGAATTATATAGCGCAGCAAAACCCGGAAAAGGAAGTCTGTTCGGATATCCAGATGGCACGGCACGGCGACGGCGTCCATCTCCTGATCATCGATGACGGCATGGCATACAGCCCGCTCTCCAGCCTCGCAAAGCCGGACCTGACCAAGCCGGGGGCGATGGAAGCCGTGATCATCCTGGGGCTTGCCGCTTCTGTGTATTACGACAGGGTTTTGGATCTCAACCAGCTGTCGCTGTCCGTTGAGCAGCCAGCCGAAGTCAAAGAAGGCGCATGAACGCGCCGAGGCGGGTAATGAAACGGTCATACAACCATTGGCGGCAGAAAGAGCTCCGCTTCAACCGGGCGGAGGCGTGGCCGGCAGAGCGGTTTCCCGATGCGGATTACCGTTATTTTCGGGACTGCGGCTGCCTGGTCTGCGCGCTGGCCGTGATGCTCCGTCATTCCGGCACAGAAAAAGAAGAGGATGAACGCCTGTTTGATCCCTGGATCCTGAATAAAAGACTGATCGACTGCGGAGCTTTCACCCCGGCAGCCGATCTGGAGCTGTTCTGTATCAGTCGCTTGTACCCGCTCGAGTATGTGGGGCCGATTCCGTATGCCCGGGAAGCTCTGGTTCAGATCATGGAACAGGGGTTGCCGTGCCTTGTCACCGTGCCGGGAGAACATGCCGACAGACATTTTACCGCGCCGCTGTTCACGCTGCCGGACGATGTGCTCGTATTTGACCCGCTCAGCGGGGAACGGAGACTCAGCGCTTATAAGAGGATTTGCGAGATCCGTGTATTCCGGCCGGAAAAGGAATGACGGCGCACCGGCTCCGAAGGTCCAAAATATACCGGGCATGTCTGAACAGCTTCCTGTGGGGAACCGGATCATTTGCCGCAAGAAAGGGTGAATTGCTTTGAAAAAACTCCTGTTGTCTATCCTGACAGCATGGATGATCCTGTCCATGGCCTGCCCCGCTTTTGCCGAGGAGCGGCCCGTTCTGACGATCGGCGATGTCACTGACCGCACTTCAAAGCGCGTCAACGGGGAAAACCGGCTCGAATTGTGGAAATATCTTGAGGATCTGCTGGGCGTCGAAATCAGGTATGTTCATTTGACGCCGGATGCCTATTCGGAAGCGCTGGCCAGCGGCAATCTGCCGGATATTGTTTCCACCGACAATAATCTCTCCGCCATTCTGGAAAACGGGGTGGCGCTGGATGTCGAGCCGTATCTTGCGGAATATGTTCCGAATTTTCTGATCGGACCTGCCGGGCAGACCTATAGCATCTATAAACAGTTGCTTAACGACGGAGAAGGATTTTATTTTTTCCCGGCCAGGATCGGATACAACAACGTCGGCTTCAGCATCGGGAGTGCCTACCGCGGCTATGTCGTCCGCTGGGACTATTACAAGGAACTGGGCTACCCGCCCATTCACAGCGAGGACGATTATCTGAATGTCCTGAAGCAGATGTATGCCAACCACCCCTTCACGGAGGAGGGATATCCCACCTATCTGTACGGGACAGAAAAGCCGGACGGTTTCGAAACGGCCTTCCGTACCGAACTCAGCCTCGATTACTGGGCAGCATATCAGTATCAGAACAATATCTTCACAAATGAGATATACGACGGCTATACGGACCCGGCGCATTCCATGTGGTGGACGTCCATGGCCTGGTTCAACAGGCTTTACCAGGCTGGAAAAGAGGACGGCTCTTTCGATATGGAGATATTTACCCAGACCAAGGAGCAATACAGGCTCAAACGACTCCGCGGCCAGTATCTCGGACTTCCTTCCGTATATGAATCATTATATACCGAAAAAAGAAAAGAAGACCCGGACACGCTCAGCGGATACTGCGCAGTTCCGACAGATGTCACCAATCTCTATACCAATGTCTATCAGATTCTGGGCAACGGCTCGGCTTATATGTGGTTCATTTCGGCCAACAGCCAGCATAAGGAAGAGGCGTTGAGACTGTTCAACTACATGTGCGATCCGGACTTTCTGCGGGAGGTTTGCCTGGGCCGGAAGGGCGAGACATGGGATTACGGCGCGGACGGCGTTCCCCGGATGACAGAATACGGACAGCGGGAGCTTGACGCCTACAAGACCGGCACAGCCGCGTCGGATAATTATTTTGTCCGGTGGGGAAGCTTCAATGATCTGCCGAACAACTGGCCGATCCTGCGCGACAACATCCTGCATCCGGATGGATA
>CAMORF010000130.1 GCA_946623485.1 uncultured Clostridia bacterium | reverse complement strand
CGGATCTTCGGGCTGGTCCTGACCCCGTAAGCCCTTCCAATCTCATAGTTCTGATCGCCCCCCTTCGGCATCCCGCCTCCTTTGACCTTGTCCGGCCCGTAGGCCTGGACCGTCTCGGCGGTCTTTCTGGTTCCCGCGGAAAGAACAATCTGGGAATGCCCGTTTGCAGTGACGACATCTCCGGGCTGGAACTGGAATCCGTTTTTGTTGCTGTTGTACGCGTCAACAACATCTGTAAACCCGCAGGCGCGGAAGATCATCCATTCGTAGTTGGACAGATATCTGGCACCTGTCAGAACCCCATTCTCATAGAATGTGATTTCTCCCCATTTCCCTTCATAGAAAAGCTTTGTCGATTCCGGAATGTATTTCGCATCCGCTCCGCCAAGGTTTTCTCCGATCACATTGACACCGGCAAAGTAATACGCGCACAGCGGAATGGTAGAACAGCAATAATCCCCTGTTCCCAGGCCGGTTGGCTTCGCCTGTCCGAAGGTATACATCAGGTTTGCGCCTTTATAGTCGTGCCCATAGTCATATCCGTGATATGGGCTGTCGGCGATGGCCCTTGCCCACAGGCATGCCTTGTCAATGGTTCCCTTGACGGCATCCTGACTCAGCTTCGTCCCGGCAATGCCGACCGCTCCGTTATTGGTCGCTGCCCATATGTTCTCCAGGCCGTCACCTCCGTCCTTGTGGACATAGAGAGGGGCACTCTGCCCATACCTGGAAACCGAACTGACATATACCGCGGTATCCGTACGGTTCCATGTCAGCTGCTTAAAGACATTCCCATCCATATAGAGCGTCTGCAGATTCGGGTCAGCCGGTTCGGCTGGCTCAGGCTGAGCGGATGAAGGTGCGGCAGCTGCATCGGATGCAGAGGCGGGCTGCGCGGGAGCTTCGGTCACAGTCACGCTGCATGCGGCCTGCCATGCCCCTCTCCGGACAACCACGGAGGCCGTTCCGGGTTTCAGTCCGGTGATCCTGTATTTGTTCGTTCCTTTTTTCTCCAGTTTCAGGACCGAAGGATCGGAGACTGACCAGGAAACATCGATCCCGGACGCTTTCCTCAATTTCAGTGTAAAGGACCGGTTCTGGACAACCGCCTGATTCGTCTTTCCCAGGTAAGGGGCCAGAACCTTGATCTTCCATGTTACCTTACGCCCTCCGCGCATTGCGGTGATCCTGCAGGATCCCTGCCTGACTGCAGTGACGATCCCTGCAGCGTTTACGCCTGCCACCTGAGGCTTGCTGGATCGAAATCCTGATGTCCCGCCTGAAGGCAGCTGCGCCGTCTCTCCAGCAAGCATCAGCGTCTTCGACGCGGCATTCAGGGAACCATGTACGCCCGCCCCGAGAAACAAAGCAAACAGGATCCACAGGAACAGTCCGGCTTTTACGGGAATAAAGCGATGTTTCATATAACCTCCCTTGTAAATGATGACGGAGTCCCGACACGCCATTCCGGTTTCTTCTATTCTTCTTTGCATGAACCGTTTTTTTCTTCTGCCTGGGCGGCAGAGTCATCCTTTTTCCATCCCGCAGCCTCTCCCTCTCCGGTCCGGGTGACCTGCCTGACAACATACAGGGGCTTATTGGTCGATGCACTGATCAGCTTTCCAAGATATTCTCCGACTACGCCGATCATCAGGAAAACGATCCCTGAAATGATCAGCATCAGGCACATCAAGGATGACCATCCGGTCTGTACGGTCGGATCAACGAACTTATGAATGATTAATGCAATCGTCGCGATAAATCCGGCAATCGAAAAAAGGATTCCGAAGAAATTGGAGATCCGCAGCGGAACGGTCGAGTAATCCATAAAGGTCATGAACAGACGGAAGGCTTTCCGGAAGTTATAATTCGATCTTCCAAACTGCCGTTCAAAATGCTCCAGAGAAATATCCGCCATATGCGAGGTCGTTCTGGCGAATAACGGCTGGATCAGCGCATCATTTCCCCGGTAGCGGATCATCTCGTCTGTCACGAATCTGCGCGCACACCAGAAATTACTCATCTCGATTCCCTTTGGGCGCTCTACAAGCCTGACCATCAAAAACTGGCTGATCCTGCTTGTGAGATTCTTAAACCAGCCAAACTGCCGCTTCCGGTAAACCCCGAAGACCACATCATAGCCCTCGTCCATTTTCTCCAGAAACTGGATGATCTGATCCGGATGATTCTGAAGATCATCATCCATGCCTACCACCAGTTCTCCGCGTACATACTGCATCGCGGCCAGCAACGCCGCATGCTGTCCGAAATTCTTTGAAAAATCGACGCCGGTGACCTGATTCGGGTATTTCCCGACACATTTCAGGATTTCCCGATAGGTATCATCGTGAGAGCAGTCGTTCACCAGCACCATCTCGCACTCATAACCATCCCACTTTGAGAAAGACTCCATACAAAGGTCGACCAGCTTTCCGATCGACCTTTCCGAGTTATAGCACGGTATCACAACGGAAACCAGCATCTGAACCTCCTGCATTCTGCTTCACTTCACCGTGATCTGAATCCCGTCCAGCACCCTCCGGATGGTCTCATGACACTCATCCGGACCGGAGCCTTTCACAATCAGCTGTCCGATCCTGTCTCTCCCGTTTCGCATCCGCCGCACAGAATCCCCCGGCTTCACATTAAAGGTCAGGTCCGTCACCCCCTCCGGAAGCTTTTCCGGGATCTGTATGGACGCGATCACTCCGTCAGACGGAGCGCTGATGAGCCAGGACGCATTCGGAACAATCTTCCCGGTCTCCTGCGCCTGGAACATGCCGCTGACATCTTCGCCAAAGGCGCAGCGCACCATCGCCTCAAAATAATCAATCCCGTAGTACAGGCTGACGGTATCAGCGATCCCTGTCGCCCCGCAGCGCGGCGTAGCTTCAATGACATAGCACTCGTCATCCGCGAACATACAATCCATGTCAAAGGCGCAGCTGCGAAAATCCAATGCGCGTGCCGTTTTCTGCACCATCTCCCGGATCCTTCCGGACAGCTGGCCGCTTCGTTCCCACGGAACATAATGTCCCTGCGGGAATGGGGGATTCCCGTCATGCAGGTCATTTCCCAGCGGCAGGAAGAAAACCAGGTTTCCATCCGGACCGATCATCCCCTCCACGCCGAACATGACGCCCTGAAGAAACCGCTCCACGATACAGTAGGGCTTCTGTGTCTCTTTCATGCTTTCCCGGAAGAAGCCCCGCGCCTCATCCGGATGATCCGCACGGAACACTCCGCGGCTTCCCATCAGGTCTACCGCCTTGATCATCAGCGGAAATCCGATCTGCTCCATCGCCGCCTCAAGCTGCGCTTCATCGGATACAATCGCGTACTCTGCCGTCGGGATACCATTTTCCTGATAAATCTTCTTCTGCAAGGACTTATCCCGTGCCGCGCCGGCAGCACGCATCCCGGGTCCCGGGAGGCCAAGCTCACTGCACAGAAAGCCAAGTGTCCGGGTTCCCACATCCATGCAGCATGTCGTCACAGCTCCCGCGCCAAGATCCCTGACGGCTTCATATACCTCCTCCGGCTTCGTGATGTCAGCATACACAACATGATCTGCATATGCAATCCCCTGATAAGGTCCCGGGACAGTCACCGCAAAGGTCTCAATACCAAGTCTCTTCGCTGCCTGAAACAGCGGTATCTGGGAATAGCTGGCTCCCAGAACCAGAAGTTTTTTTCTATCCATCTTACTTCACCCTGATCTGTACCATGGAATCAATGTTCCTGAGAATCCCTTCCAGTTCCTCCCTGCTGGAACAATGAAGAACCAGTGTTCCGATTTCATCTCTGCCACTGGCAAAACGATGCACCCGGTCTCCCTTCTCAACATGCATGTCAATCTCCACCGCACATCGTTTCGCGTCCCCTTCGACAGTGATCCCTTCGTAGAACCCGTCCTGCTTGCTGTGAAGGATCGCCTCTCCCCAGAAACCGTTGTACTCAGGCTGTGTCGGGATCGGATCGATGGGCATCCCCAGTGCGCTCTGCACCGTCGAACGGATGATATCCTGTCCTGTCGCATACCGAAGCATTTCCGCCAGACGGTTTCCTCCTGCCCGGGGCGAGAGTTCCATGATATAGGCCGTCCCATCCTCCCCCAGCCGGGTCTCAATATTATAGATGGAGGTACCCACATCCAATTCCCGGATCAGGCGCGCAATCTCACTCTGCAGCTCCTTCTGCGCAGGAACAGGCATCGTGGACGGCCACATGAACCCTGCCGGAGCATATGGGTTTTTTGCCCTGCTGTCAAACATCTGGTCATTGAAGGTGCAGAAAACGAGCTCGCTGTTGATGGAGAAACTGTCACTGTCTGTGGAATAGCCTGCCTGCGGAATGAACTGCTCCACAATCAGCCTTCCTTCTATGGATGCAGCCTGGGCGAGGCCGGCTGCAGCTTCCATTCCATCAGGAGAATCTATCCGGGAAACTCCTTTGCTCCCTGCGCTGTCCGTCGGCTTCACGATCACCGGGTACTCCCAGCTGCCGCGGTCCATAGCAGCATCCTGCGCGCAATCATACGCCTTAGCCCTGGGGACATGGAACCCATGCTCTTTCAGGTAGCTTCGGAACCGTCCTTTATTCTGCAGGATCGAGACGGATTCAAACGGATTGCCCGGAAGGTTCATAGCGCGGGCCACATAGGCTGCCGACACCGCCCCCGCATCCGACGCGTAGGACAGGATCCCATCGATCTGAAGCTCCTCGGCCGCTTTCAGCACAGCCTCACTGTCAATCGTAGATACATTGCAATACGCATCACTGAACCTGTGGGCATAATTGCCCGGAAGATAGTCGCAGGTGATCACATATGCACCAAGCCTGTGCGCCGCCTCGATTGCCGGGAGCACAAACCTGGTTCCCCCCAGCAGCATTAATTTTTTCATGCACCCAACTCTCCTATTCTGATACAATCTGGTACATCATATTCTTCTCGTCAAAGAGGCCCGCCTCTATTGCCTGCGCATTCATATCGTAATACTCACGGATATAATTCAGCGTAAGATTGATATCATTGTCGATCAGGTATACCTTCTCATTGTTGATGCAGTCACGGTATGGATTCGTCACGCCATATTTTGCCAAAGCTGCCTTATATGCCGGGCTTCCTGACGGCCAGCCGCCAAGCACTCCCATATTGGAGGCCACATCAAGAGGAACCAGAGAAAGCGGGCCATATCCGGGCGAAATCGCATAGAGCCCTGCCTTGGTCAGGTACAGATGCTCCTGGTCGGAAGCGACCTTTGCGATAAAATCCGCCGCCTGCAGCCGCTTCTGTTCCTGACTTTGTGTATTGTGCCTCCAGTATTCCGACCAATGCCCCTGGTTGACCACAAACAGCACCATGGCTCCCGTCACCGCATACCGCAGCGGAAGCTTGAACCGTTCCGGAGAGATCAGAAAGACCAGGATCAGGCAGCCTGCCAGCCACACCGGATCATCCACCCTGGCAAGGTTAAACCTTCCCTGGAGGAACATATAATAGAACAGCGCAATCAGAGCCAGGATCAGCAAAATGATCTCCGCTGCTCTTTCCCATCCCCTTTTCCCATGCAAAAGCGCGATGACCAGCATGACAAGGAAGCAATAAAACATGGGATTCTCAAACCATTTGTACGGATACACCTGAAAGAATTCCCCGATTGTATCCCAGGAAACTGCCTTGCGCTTCTGTACTTCAATCAGCGCGTTCATCTTCTCAAGCGTGAATACATCCGGATCATAAAAATTCCATTTTGAAAAGAGCTTATACGCATGGAAAGAGATTCCCAGCGATTCAAACAGTTCCGTATGCTCTTCATACTTCGGAAACCCATAATCCGTAAGGGTTGCCCTTGCATCATTGATCTTTTCATATTGGGCTGATTCCGGAGCCTTGCTGTAGGCATAACGGTCTGCCAGCCGGAAGCCGAAACAGACCCCGAGCGTCAGGGCAAAGACAATCAGGTATCTGGCCGCCCGCCTGAGCGCCTCCCCTTTTGCGGCATCCTTCAGACGAAGCAGGAGATACACACCAAAGATGCCCCACAGCGCAAAGATCAGGTCAGCCTCCAGATGGCGGTACATGTATCCATATGCAGTGATCCCGATCCCGATCACCATTGGAATCAGCCGGATCTTCTCTCCTATGATGGCATAGACAACAAGAAAGAGGCCGCAGGCCGACAGAACGCCAGCAGTCCTTGTAAACTGAATATTAATATAAGATTCTGCCGCAAAAAAATTGAGCAGTGTCATCGAAAGGACTAACGCCGCTCCTGTCTGAAAAACTTTCTGGATCACCCAGAAGGCTGCCGTAAACGCCACAAACAATCCCGCATACTGCATCAGGCCATACCAGGGAAGCATATTCGTGATCCGGTATGCAAAGGCACAGATGGAACCGAGGATCCAGTTGGCGTAAAGCCAGTGCGGATCCTGAATCGGACGCGCACGGTTGACAAACATCGCAATGTTAAAATCATCGTTGGAATCGAATACCGGACGCATCAAAAGCAGACACAGCACAAGCATCAGCAGATTCACGCAAACCGCAAACCATACCTTTCCCCTGTTCCTTTCCAACCACTGAGCAACTGTCTTCATCCTTGCCTTTCCTTCTTTGCAACAATCCTTCTCACCATT
>CAMORF010000129.1 GCA_946623485.1 uncultured Clostridia bacterium | reverse complement strand
CCTGTGATATATCGATTTCATTGCTGTGTGGATTTTCAACTGTAGAGAAAAGCCGTCGGGAAGTGGTTTTGCAGGATGGATAACTATGTAACCGAATCCTGCCGCATCGCCCGATCTGCTCATGTTCTCAGAGAATGTGAACAAATGTTTGCGTTATGTGCATCCGCATGTTATACTGGGGGAAATGAGGGATGCGGCATCCGGATTCCTCCGGCTTTCGCATCCTGTAACGATTCAACATGGAATGACTTGTGTTCTGAACAGAGCCTTAGGATCTGTCGTAAAATAACTCACATCTTGCCTGGCTTTTCATCCGATCGCACAGCGCAATAATCAATTACATAGTTACCGTAGCCTTTATCATTCGTACCACGCATCATAGCCGCAGGGAAGAAAGAGCAGGACATGGAATTTAAACTACATTCAGAATATCAGCCGACCGGAGACCAGCCGGAAGCGATCAGGGCGCTCGTGGAGGGCTTCCGCGGGGGAAACCAGGCGCAGACGCTGCTTGGGGTTACGGGCTCCGGCAAGACCTTCACCATGGCGAACATCATCCAGCAGCTGCAGCGGCCGACCCTGGTGATCGCGCACAATAAGACACTGGCGGCCCAGCTATACGGTGAGTTTAAGGAATTCTTCCCGGAGAACGCGGTGGAGTATTTTGTCTCCTACTATGATTATTATCAGCCGGAGGCGTACGTCCCCCAGACGGATACCTACATCGAGAAGGATTCATCGATTAATGATGAGATCGATAAACTTCGATTATCTGCGACGGCATCCCTGGCCGGGCGCAAGGATGTGGTTGTTGTCAGTTCCGTTTCCTGTATCTACGGCCTGGGCAGTCCCATCGATTTCAAAGAGATGGTATTGTACCTGCGTGTCGGCGAAGAGCGGGACAGGAACGAGATTCTCAGCAAGCTGGTTCAGCTGCATTATGAAAGAAGCGATATCGATTTCCACAGATCCACCTTCCGGGTGAGAGGCGATGTTCTGGACATATTCCCGGCCAATACGGATGACTATGCGTACCGGGTGGAATTCTTCGGAGACGAGATAGACCGGATTACGCAGATTGATCCGCTGACTTCCAAGGCGGTCTGTGCGCTCAGTTTCATCGGAGTGTTCCCGGCATCGCACTATGTCACCCCGCCGGATAAGGTGATGGAGGCTGTGCGGCGGATCGAGCTGGAGCTGGAAGAGCAGGTGAAGTATTTTAAATCCGAGGATAAGCTGCTGGAAGCACAGCGGATCCGGGAGCGCACCAACTATGATATTGAGATGCTCCGGGAGACGGGGTTTTGCTCCGGGATTGAGAATTATTCCAGGCACATGGAGGGACGCGCCGCCGGAACGCCGCCCCAGACGTTGTTGGATTATTTCGGGGATGAGTTCCTGATCATCATCGATGAGTCCCACATGACGCTGCCGCAGCTACGCGCGATGTACAATGGAGATCAGTCCCGCAAAACAACCCTCGTGGACTATGGGTTCCGCCTGCCAAGCGCGAAGGATAACCGGCCGCTGAAGTTTGAGGAATTTGAGGATAAGATCGATCAGATCCTGTTTGTATCCGCGACTCCCGGGCCTTATGAGCAGGCACATGAGCTTCTGCGCGTGGAGCAGATTATCCGGCCCACCGGCCTTCTGGATCCGGCGATTGATGTCCGGCCGGTGGCGGGCCAGGTGGATGATCTGGTCGGCGAGATCAACAAGGAGACGAAGAAGGGGAATAAGGTGCTGGTCACCACGCTGACAAAGAAGATGGCGGAGGATCTGACGGAGTACCTGAAGGAAGCGGGAATCCGGGTGAACTACCTGCATTCGGATATCGATACCCTGGAGAGAACGAAGATCATCCGCGACATGCGGCTTGATGTGTTTGATGTCCTTGTCGGGATTAACCTCCTGAGAGAGGGACTGGACATCCCGGAGATTACACTGGTCGCGATCCTGGACGCGGATAAGGAAGGCTTTCTGAGGTCGGAGACCTCTCTGATCCAGACGGTTGGAAGGGCGGCGCGCAACTCCGAGGGACATGTCATCATGTACGCGGATACCGTCACCCAGTCCATGAAAGCTGCGATTGATGAGACGAACCGCCGGCGCGCGGCGCAGCAGGCATATAATGAGGCGCACGGCATCACGCCAACCACGATCCGGAAAAAGGTTCGTGACCTGATCGCGATCTCCAAGGATATCGCGAAGACCGAAGAGAAGTTTGAGAAGGATCCTGAGTCCATGAGCGCCGCGGAACTCAACAAGCTGGTCAAGGACATCGAGAAGCAGATGCGCAAGGCGGCGGCAGACCTGAACTTCGAGGCGGCAGCACAGCTGCGTGACAGGATGCTGGAACTGAAGAAGCATCTTTGAAGTACAAGAAGTACAATGAAGCGCTTACTATGTAATTGGTTTTTGAGCTGTGCGATCGGATGAAAAGACAAGCAAGATGTACAGGTTATTCCGTAACAGGTCTGTATTTCGTGTCTGAACACAGAGGATGATTGATCAGATTGATATCGAACATTTGAAAAAGGAGCCGTTATATTTATGCTACAGCACACCCCTGCCCCGAACCGGGATATCAGCCAGTATATCCGGATCCGGGGCGCTGCAGAACATAATCTGAAGAATATAGACCTGGATATCCCCCGCAACCGGTTTGTGGTCATGACAGGATTATCCGGCTCGGGAAAGAGCAGCCTGGCCTTTGACACGATCTATGCGGAGGGCCAGCGCAGATACATGGAGTCGCTCTCCAGCTATGCGCGCCAGTTCCTGGGGCAGATGGAAAAACCGAAGGTGGAGAGTATCGAGGGGCTGCCCCCCGCGATTTCCATCGACCAGAAGTCTACCAATCACAACCCGCGCTCGACCGTGGGAACCGTGACAGAGATCTACGATTATTTCCGTCTGTTGTACGCGCGCTGCGGGATCGTCCACTGTCCGGAATGCGGGCGTGAGATCCGCCGGCAGACGGTGGACCAGATGGTGGATACGCTGATGGCCCTGCCGGAGAAGAGCAGGCTGCAGATTCTATCCCCGGTGGTACGGGGGCGGAAGGGGCAGCATGAGAAGGTGATCTCCCAGGCAAGGAAGGGCGGATATGTCCGGATCCGGATCGACGGGAACCTGTATGAGCTGTCGGAGGAGATCCGGCTGGACAAGAATATCAAGCATAATATCGAGATCCTGGTGGACCGCCTTGTGGTGAAGGACGGAATCCAGAAGCGGCTGAGCGAATCCCTGGAGCAGGCGCTCCAGCAGGCAGGCGGATTAGTCTATGTGGAGGTACAGCGCCCGAAGACGGATAAGGACAGGCATCCGGATGAGCTGGGGCGTGAGGACATGCTGCATGGAGAAGGCCATGGGGTGCCCGGGAATCTGCAGGCGGCGGACAGAACCGGATCGGCCGGAACCGACCTGGCTGGCAATGTCCTTGCGGGGGCTGAAACAGGTTCAGAGTCAGATAGCCATAAGGGAACCGAGATCTTTACATTCTCCGAGAATTACGCATGCCCCTATGACGGAACCAGCATTGAAGAGATTGAGCCAAGGTCATTTTCCTTCAACAATCCTTTCGGTGCCTGCCCGGAATGTACGGGACTCGGGTATCGCATGGAGTTTGACGAGGACCTGATGATCCCGGATAAGAGCCTGTCGATCAATGACGGGGCGATCGCTGTGCTTGGATGGCAGTCAAGCAAGCAGGAAGGATCATTTACCAGGGCGCTGCTGGACGCGCTGGCGCAGGAATATCATTTCAGCCTGGATACGCCGTTTGGGGAATATCCCGAGAGAATCCATGACATCCTGATTAACGGGACGGATGGACATGAGGTGAAGGTTCACTACCGAAGCCAGCGGGGCGAGGGAACCTACGATGTGGCGTTTGAGGGCCTGATCCGGAATGTCCAGCGCAGGTACCGGGAGACTTTCGGGGAATCCACGAAAGCGATGTATGAGACTTTCATGCGTATTACGCCCTGCAAGGCGTGCCACGGACAGCGCCTGAAGAAGGGAGCCCTGGCGGTAACCGTTGATGATAAGAATATCTATGAGATGACTGTCATGTCGATCGGCGATCTGCAGGGAGAGATGGCGCAGATGGATCAGCGGCTGTCGGATCAGCAGCTGAAAATCGGGGCGCAGATCCTCAAGGAGATACGGGCCCGCATAGCCTTTTTAAATGATGTCGGCCTGGATTATCTTTCTCTTGCCCGTGGAACCGCAAGCCTGTCGGGCGGGGAGGCACAGCGGATCCGCCTGGCGACGCAGATCGGTTCCGGCCTGGTGGGGGTTGCCTATATCTTAGATGAACCGTCGATCGGCTTGCATCAGAGGGACAATGATAAGCTGCTGGCTACGCTGTTCCACCTGCGTGACCTGGGCAATACGGTGATCGTCGTGGAGCATGACGAGGATACCATGCGGGCGGCGGATGTTGTGGTTGATATTGGGCCCGGGGCCGGCGCCAGCGGCGGAGAGGTGGTCGCGGTCGGGACGGCACAGGAGCTCCAGGCGTGTGAAGCATCTGTGACCGGGAAGTATCTGTCCGGGGCGCTGCAGATTCCGGTTCCGGAGAAACGCAGGACGCCTTCGGGCTGGCTCACGGTGTATGGTGCCCGGGAGAATAACCTGAAGAATATCAATGTAAAGTTCCCGCTGGGGGTTTTTACCTGTGTGACCGGCGTGTCCGGATCCGGAAAGAGTTCGCTGGTAAATGAGATTCTCTACCGGGATCTTGCGAACCGGCTGAACCGCGCGCATCAGGTTCTGGGAAAGCGCGGCGGCGTGGAGTGGGACGGCAAGCTGGATAAGGTGATCCAGATTGACCAAAGCCCCATCGGCAGGACGCCTCGTTCCAACCCGGCAACGTATACAGGGGTGTTTGACCAGATCCGGGATCTGTTTGCGGCGACCAGCGACGCGAAGGCCAGGGGATATAAGAAGGGACGCTTTTCCTTCAATGTGAAGGGCGGGCGCTGTGAAGCCTGCGCCGGAGACGGGATCATCAAGATTGAGATGAATTTCCTTCCGGATGTGTATGTCCCGTGCGAGGTCTGCCATGGGAAGCGGTATAACCGGGAGACGCTGGACGTCAGGTACAAAGGGAAGAATATCTTCGAGGTGCTGGACATGACGGTGGAGGATGCGTTGAAGTTTTTTGACCATCTTCCTTCGATCCGGACAAAGATCCAGACGCTCTATGATGTGGGGCTTGGCTACATCCGCCTTGGGCAGCCTTCCACGCAGCTTTCGGGCGGCGAGGCGCAGCGCATCAAGCTGGCAACCGAGCTGTCACGGCACAGTACGGGGAGGACGGTGTATATTCTGGATGAGCCGACGACAGGGCTGCATTTTGCGGATGTCCATAAGCTGACGGATATCCTGCAGAGGCTGACAGACGGCGGCAACACCGTGATCGTGATTGAGCACAACCTGGATGTGATCAAGAACGCGGACTATCTGATAGACCTGGGGCCTGAGGGAGGCGATGGCGGCGGAACCGTCGTGGCACAGGGCACGCCGGAGGAGGTTGCCCTGGTTCCGGAATCCTACACCGGACAGTACGTGAAAAAATATCTTTGAGGAAAGAATATAACGACAGAAAAGATACAGCAGTAGAACAGAAAACAACGGCAGAACAGAATACAATAATATAAATACAGCGATAGAAGAATAGAAAGGAACCGCATTCAATGGCGGACAGACAGAAAAGATTTAACTTCAAGGACGAGGCTGGCCTGGCCGTACAGCAGCTCCTTCGTGATTATCAGGGCGGGCGGGCGATTGACAAGATTGCAGCTTACCGGGAGCCGGACCGCGATGCGATCGTGCGTGTGATCCATGAACTGTTTCAGATTGTTTATCCCGGATATTACCGGGACCCGAATGCGACGCAGCGTGTGTTCAACATGGATGCCGCGATCAGCACGATCACGGATGACATGACGATCAATCTTGCGGAACAGATTGAGATCACGCTGCGCTACACGGACTCATTTCACCAGAAATCAGAAGAGGATGTCAGGGAGGAGTCTCAGAAGATCGCAATTGAGTTTGTCCGGCGCATCCCCCGGGTGAGGGAATACCTGGATACCGATGTGCAGGCGATCCTGGACGGCGATCCGGCAGCTTATTCCAAGAGTGAGATCATCCTGAGTTACCCGGGGCTTTATGCCATCACGGTTTACCGGCTTGCCCATGAGCTTCATCTGCTGAAGGTTCCGATGATCCCGCGGATCATGACGGAGCATGCGCATGGCAAGACAGGCGTGGACATCCATCCGGGGGCGACCATCGGAAAATATTTCATGATTGACCACGCGACAGGCATCGTGGTTGGCGAGACAACTGTCATCGGGGAGCATGTGAAGATCTATCAGGGGGTTACGATCGGCGCTTTATCCACCAGGGCAGGGCATGGTCTGCAGGGGAAGAAACGCCATCCGACCATCGAGGATAATGTCACCATCTATTCCGGCGCGTCTATCCTGGGCGGTGAGACGGTGATCGGACACGATGTCGTGATCGGCGGCAATTGTTTCATCACTGCTTCCATCGCGCCCAATTCGAGGGTGAATATGAAAAACCAGGAAGAGATGCTGGGAGGAAGGTAAACGCATCTAATAAATGCGTTTGCTATAAGGAGCTGTTACAAAATAAATTGTGCAGATTGCGCAGGATTTTCATTCGAG
>CAMORF010000128.1 GCA_946623485.1 uncultured Clostridia bacterium | reverse complement strand
ACGGCGAGGCTTTCCAACGCAGCAGATGAGCGTTTGGACAAGTCAGATGTACAAATTATTCTGTAACAGATCCTTAGCTGCGGCTGATGCCCTTCTGCGCCAGAAAGCGGTTGATCCGGTCGATGGGATCGAGCAGGTCGCTCAGCGAACTGTCATGGTTCAGCGAGTCAATGATCAGGGCGATGAATTTGCTCAGGTCGCAGCCATGGTAATAGGGCTTTGCGAGCAGCTCAGGCCTCTGGTATACCAGGTTGGTCGTGAGGAGGGAATGGAAGATCCCCTGTTCCCAGGCTTCATCAAACTTTTTCAGCCCGTTTGTGAACAGGCCAAAGGTGGAGCAGATGAAGATCCGCGCCGCGCCCAGCGCCTTCAGCTCTTTTGCGATCGTGAGACAGGTTCTGCCGGAAGAGATCATGTCATCCAGAAGGACGATATCCTTGCCCTTTACCGGCGCGCCGAGGAATTCATGGGCGATGATCGGATTTTCCCCGTTGACGGTCAGCGTATAGTTCCTTCTCTTATAGAACATCCCCATATTTACGCCAAGGACATTCGCCATATAGACAGCACGGAAGGTTCCTGCCTCGTCGGGGCTGACAATCATCAGCCGCTCAGGAGAAACCGAAAAGTCCGGCGCCGCGCGGAAGAGCCCCTTGATAAACTGGTAGGTGGGAAGGAAATTCTCAAAGCCGGACAGCGGGATCGCATTCTGGATGCGTGGGTCATGGGCGTCAAATGTAATGATGTTGTCAACTCCCATGCGCACCAGCTCCTTAAGCGCCTGGGCGCAATCCAGGGATTCGCGCCCGGTCCGTCTGAACTGGCGGCTTTCGTAAAGGAAAGGCATGATCACATTGATCCGGCGTGCTTTTCCGCCGATCGCGGAGATCACCCGCTCCAGGTCGATGAAATGATCGTCCGGGGACATGTGGTTGGTCTGCCCGCGCATGTTATAGGTGATGCTGTAATTGCAGACATCCAGCAGAAGAAAAATGTCATATCCGCGGATCGAATCAAAGATGGTTGCCTTTCCTTCCCCGGAACCGAACCGGGGCGTCTGGGTGCGGATCAGGTAATTGTCACGCACATATCCGCTCAGCTGAGGATGCTCGGAATGCAAGTGGTCGCGTTCATCGCGCCACTGGACGATGTAGTCGTTAATCTTACGGCCCATTTCCGCGCTGGATGAAAGGGCGATGATCCCAAGATCGCCGATCGGAAGCACATCGCGGTTTTTGCTTGTGGCTGCCTTTGTCGGGGCATGCTTTGTGCGGTTGCCTGAATTCTCATTCTGCATAGTTGCCTCCTCTTAAACTGTGCCCGTGGATTCCATTCCTGCCATGATTCCGAGCCGCTTGCGGATCCGGATATCCGCCCCAAACGCCTGGATCAGGATGAAATGCTCCATGATCCGCGACGAGATGCGGTCGGAATAGGTCCTGCCGATTTCAAGCGGGGAAAGGTTGGTTGAGATTACAGTTCCCCGCCTCAGGGAAATGCGTGTGTTCAGAAGCTGGAAAAGAGCGGAGCCGACAAAACTGTTTGTAAATTCTGTCCCGAGGTCATCGATGATCAGAAGGTCGCAGCCGGTCAGATACGCATCGTTGAAGGCATCTTCCCCGTCTTCCTCCGTCCGTTTGAAGCGATAATCTGCCAGACGGTCAAATAACGCCCCGGCTGAATAGTAGATGACGGAGTGCCCTTTGTCAATGAGCTCTTTTGCGATACAGTGGGTGAGAAAGGTTTTTCCAAGGCCGACTGCCCCGCTCAGGAGCAGGTTATCCATCTGGCGGCCGCTGCCATAGTTTTTTGCAAAGCTTTGGCAGGTTTGAAGCGCGAATGCCATAATCTCTCTGGAACTTTTTCCGGTTTTTTCATCGATCAGGTCTTCCGGATAGAGAGAGAGATCGAAGGTCTCAAAGTTTTCCCTGGCGAGAACGTCGGCCAGCCCCGATTGTGTGTAGAACAAGGACACAACCTCGCGCTCAAAGCAGTGGCAGTGCTTTTGCCCGATCCAACCGGTATCCCTGCAGTCGGGGCAGGTATACACGGGATCCAGGTAGCCCTCGGGAAATGAATGGGCGCGGAGCAGCTGCCTGCGCCGTTTTTCCGGAGGCATCCCTCCGGCGGCACGGACCAGGCGCTCTCCAAGTCCGGATGTAATTCCTTTCCCGGACGCGGATCCCCTGCCGGTAAGCGATTGCCGCACTGCTTCAACAGACAAAGAAGCAACCGCCTTGTCGAGCTCGCGCAGGGCAGGGATCGCTTCATAAGCGATCCTCCTGTGTTCCTCCTCGACATGGTGGTTGTCGATCCTTCTTTTTTCGTATACGCGCATGATTGCGTCGAATTGTGAATTGGTAATTCCCATCCGTCAGGACTCCTGTGACATGCGTGCCTGCGCTTCCTGCACCCGCATGACGCTGTCGGCAACGGCGTTCCAGTCAGTGCCGGAAGGCTCAAAATTAAGAAAACGTCCGGAGGATGCATTGTTGACAGTGCGTCTGCCGGCTGTGGCGGCCTGTGAGCGGATGACGGAATTCTCGTGGGCTTTGTCCAGATTCTCAACGTCCCGGATGGTTTTTACGCCGTTTTTGCTCCAGCTTTTGAGGATGGATTCGGCATAGGAAAGGCGTGCCTTGCCGGTCTGGAGAATGGTGCGCCTGCAGGCCAGAAGAATCACATCCATGGGAAGGCGGTATTCGTCCAGCCAGCGGTCCATGTATTCCCGTTCTCCCGGAGTCGGCTCGTGGTCACGGATTCCGAGGGCCCGGAGGATGGTATAATACTCCGATTTACAGGAAGCCCCTTCCCTGCGCGCCTGGTCAACCGTCTGGATTCCCATCTGCGCCCAGTTTACGGCTACCTTCTGAATGTAGCGGAAGCTGGTGTGGTTCGTCGAGACGCAGTAGTCCAGCAGGTAGTCAATCAGGTCGATATCCATCCCCAGGTCGGTGAGGAAATAAACCAGTGTTTCCTGCTCCGGCTGTGACAGCGGCCGGCCGAGGTAACTCTCCGCGACGAAGACCAGGCTCTTCAGGTCTTCCCCGGAGTCCTTCTGTGCCGGGCGGAACTCTGTGATCTTACTTCCGGAAGCGGGCGGCGCAGCCGTCTTGGGTTCTTTTTCTTCCTCTTCCGGATCTTCTATCAGCTCCAGGCACTTATTCTTCTGCCAGTATCCCATTGCGCGCCTGACATCGGATTCCGTGTAATTCAGTGCGTCAGCAATCTGGGCAACGGAAATGTCTGAACGCCCGTTCTGGGCACAGCGCATCAGATACAGATATATTTTTACAAAATCCCCGCTTGACGTGGGCATGAACTGATCGATAAATGTGTTCTCAATCATGGTCATGCCGCCATTCTCCGGCAGATGAACCCGCATGAAAACACCGCCTTTCTTTGTAGGATGTTTCCCCTTATCGATCATTAATATGTAACTTTTCATACTCTCCCCGGCTCCCTTAAGCCTTCAGCCGCAGCCCCTGTCTCCCTCTGTCAGAATGCGGCGGCTGAGTAGCAGTATATCATATCGGACGAACCCTTATAAGAGGATCTGTCCACGACTTATCTACAAAGAAATCCACAGGTGCAGTCAGACATCGCCTCGCCGGAAGGCAAGCCGTCCATAGGGGCATGCTTTGGACACCAATGTTTCATGTCATTCATTTTATGTGATCAGAATTCTATGCGATCAAAAGTCCTTCTTCGCACCAGATGCAGCGTTGCTGTCAGCTGGTGCAGCCCGGGTCATGCCTCCGAAGCCAGGAGCTCCTCGCCCACGCGCACCACGTCCCCGGCACCGGTCGTGATGATGAGATCCCCCGCCTTGGCATGGGAGCGAAGGAAAGCTTCGATCTTTTCAAAGTCCGGAAAATACCAGGCGTCGGTTCCGCGGTTTGCTATGTTCTGGCGGAGCGTATCCGAGCTGATGCCGAGGGTATCGGTCTCCCTGGCGGCATAGATCGGCGCGAGCACGACTTCATCCGCAAGGCACAGCGCGTCTGCAAAATCGTTCATGAGTGCCTTGGTTCTGGTATAGGTGTGGGGCTGGAAGACGCACCAGATCTTCTGATGAGGATAATTCCTGGCCGCGTTCAGCGTGGCGCGGATCTCAGTGGGGTGATGGGCATAGTCATCAATGACCGTTGCGCCGCTTTTCAGTTTCCCTTTGACCTGGAACCTGCGTTCAGCACCGTGGAAAGCGTCCAGTCCTTTCCGGCAGTCCTCCATGGAGATCCCGAGCTGGTCGGCAGCCGCGATGGCGCATACTGCGTTTGAGATGTTATGCGCTCCCGGGATATGGAGGGAAAATGTGCCAAGATCCTCTCCGTGATGAAGGACATGGAAGGTGCCGTCCCCGGTTTCATCATATGTGATCCCGGCGGAGATATAATCGGCCTGTTCCTGCGCTGCCGGATCCTGGTCCGCGCTGCCGAAGGTGATAATCTTCGCATCAATGCCTTCCGTGATTTCTTCGGGGCGCGGGATAGCCGAATTCATGATCAGCGTTCCCCCGGGAAGGATATTGCCGGCAAAGCGGTGGAAGGAATGGCGGATGTCATCCAGATCCTTGAAAAAGTCAAGATGATCTGCCTCAATATTCAGGATGATGCCGCACCTTGGCTTCAGGCTGAGAAAGCTGTTGGTATATTCACAGGCCTCAGTGATAAAATGCCCGGAATGCCCCACGCGGATATTGCCGCCGATCTCCTTCAGCATCCCGCCGACGGAGATCGTCGGATCGAGGTCAGCGCTCAGCATGATGCATGACAGCATGGAGGTTACGGTTGTCTTCCCATGCGTCCCTGCGACTGCGACAGAATTCTCATAATGCTCCATGATCTGGCCGAGAAGCTGTGCCCTGGTCAGGATCGGGATCCCCATGGAGACAGCGGCAGCGTATTCGGGATTGTCCGGGTGGATTGCCGCCGAGCAGATCATTACATCTATCTCTTCTGTGATATTTTCAGCCTTCTGCGGGCAGAAGATTGACGCGCCGGCTTCTTCCAGCTGCCGGGTCAGGGGCGAAAGCTTTGAGTCGGAGCCGGTAACAGGGAAGCCTCTCCCAAGCAGAACAGATGCCAGCCCGCTCATGCTGATTCCGCCAATTCCGCAGAAATAGACGTGAACCGGATGTCTGTAATCAATCTGATACATATAAATCAGTATCCTTTCTTTTTCGCAATTGTTCAGATTTACTCTTCTGTGACAGTATACACTTTTCCTGTGCCCGGGTTCAAGTATCCATTCCCGCACCTGCGGGACAGAAAATGACAGAAGGCTAAATCATAAAGTGACGTTTGGCATAAGGCGGGATTTACATTGGCAATCGTAAAGAAAACCATAAAACGATTTTGTGACAAATTTAACGTGGAGAATCTGTGACGAATTGTAAAATTTGTTCACAAATTGCATGCTCTGTGTTATAATGTAGGCGGTAGTATCTCTGATCATCTTGTTGAGGGGGGATAACGTGGTAAAAAAAGAGATGATTGCAATGCTTCTGGCAGGCGGCCAAGGCTCAAGGCTCGGTGTCCTGACAGCAAAGGTTGCAAAACCGGCAGTTGCGTTTGGGGGGAAATACCGCATTATTGACTTCCCGCTCAGCAACTGTATTAATTCCGGGATTGACACCGTCGGTGTGCTGACCCAGTATCAGCCGTTGCGGCTGAATACACACATCGGCATCGGCATTCCATGGGATCTGGACCGTAATCAGGGCGGCGTCACCGTTCTTCCGCCATATGAAAAGGTGGGGAAGAGCGAGTGGTACACAGGAACCGCGAATGCGATTTATCAGAATCTCGCGTACATGGAGACCTTTCATCCAGATTATGTGCTGATCCTGTCCGGCGACCATATCTATAAGATGGACTATGAGGTCATGCTGGATTTTCATAAGTCCCATCAAGCAGACGTGACGATTGCCGTTATGCCGGTCCCGCAGGAGGAAGCATGCCGCTTTGGAATCGTCGTATCCGGTGAGGATGGCCGGATCCGTGAATTCCAGGAGAAGCCGGAACACCCGAAAAGCAACCTTGCCTCGATGGGCATCTATATTTTCAGCTGGCCGGTTTTGCGCGATGCCCTGATCGCATTGAGCGCGCAGGAAGGGTGTGACTTCGGCAAGCATGTGATTCCGTACTGCTTTGAGCAGGGGAAGAACCTTGAGGCCTACGAGTTCAACGGCTACTGGAAGGATGTCGGGACACTCGGCTCTTACTGGGAAGCAAACATGGAGTTGATCGATATCATTCCCGAGTTCAACCTCTATGAGGAATTCTGGAAGATCTACACGAAGAATGATATCATTCCTCCGCAGTACATATCGGCGGACGCAAAGGTCTTCCGGAGCCTGATATCGGACGGAACCGAGGTATACGGAGAGGTTTCGAATTCGATTATCGGCAGCGGCGTCACGATCGAGGCCGGGGCAGTGGTCCGGGATTCGATCGTTATGCAGAATACCGTTGTCAAGGCCGGGGCGATTCTGGATAAGGCAATTGTCGCCGAGAATTGCGTGATCGGAGAGAAGAGCGTGATCGGCTGGGGGGATGAGGCACCAAACAGGGTGAAGCCGGATGTCTATGGCTTCGGGCTTGCAGTGGTCGGGGAAGATACCGTCATACCGGGCGGTGTAAGGATCGGCAGGAACACTGCGGTAACTGGCGTCACAGTTCCGGAGGATTACCCGGATGGCAGCCTCGCCAGCGGC
>CAMORF010000127.1 GCA_946623485.1 uncultured Clostridia bacterium | reverse complement strand
TGTCCATGGAGATGCTCGCGGACATCAACAAGGATACGGTAGATTTTGTCCCGAACTTTGACGAGACGGAGAAGGAGCCGACGGTGCTCCCGAGCCGTTTCCCGAACCTCCTGGTGAATGGAACCACGGGAATTGCCGTCGGCATGGCCACCAACATTCCTCCCCATAACCTGCGGGAGGTAATTGACGCCGTGGTGAAGATCATCGATAACCGCGTCAATGAAGACCGGGAAACCTCCATTGATGAGGTGATGAAGATCATCAAGGGGCCGGATTTTCCCACCGGCGCGGAGATTCTTGGAAAAAGCGGAATCAATGACGCATACCGCACGGGAAGGGGCAAGATCCGTGTGCGGGCCATTACGGATATCGAGACGCTTCCGAACGGAAAGAGCCGGATTGTGGTGACGGAGCTTCCGTATCTTGTCAACAAGGCGAGGCTGATTGAAAAGATGGCTTCGCTGGTGCGTGATAAAAAGATTGACGGCATTACCGGAATCACGGATGAATCCAGCCGTGAGGGAATGCGCATCAGCATTGACATCCGCAAGGATTCCAACGCGAATATCATCCTGAATAAGCTGTTCCTGCACACCCAGCTGCAGGATACCTTTGGCGTGATCATGCTTGCCCTGATCGATAACAAGCCGAAGATCCTGAACCTTCTGGAGATGCTGCAGTACTACCTGAAGCATCAGGAGGAGGTCGTTACCAGGAGAACCAGGTATGACCTGAACAAGGCGCTGGAAAGAGACCATATCCTGCAGGGATTGCTGATCGCGCTGGATCACATTGATGAGGTGATCCGGATTATCCGTTCCTCGGAAAATGTACAGATCGCGAAGGCTTCCCTGATGGAGAAGTTCGGCCTCAGCGATGTCCAGGCCCAGGCGATTGTAGATATGCGCCTGAGGGCTCTGACAGGCCTGGAAAGAAGCAAGATCGAGGCGGAGCATGCGCAGCTGATCAAGACAATCGCGGAATTGCGTGCGATTCTGGGGGATGAGAAGCTGCTCCTTGGCGTGATCAAAAAAGAAATCCTGGTCATTTCCGAAAAGTACGGGGACGACCGCAGAACCAGGATCGGGTATGATTTTGGAGAATTTGACGCGGAGGATCTGGTGGAAAAGGAGGATGTTGTCATCACCCTTACGAAGCTTGGCTATATCAAGCGGATGAGCGAGGACAACTTCAAATCCCAGAACCGGGGCGGCAAGGGAATCAAGGGTATGCAGGCGCTCAAGGAGGATTATATTGACCGTCTGCTGATGACGGATACCCATGCGGACCTGATGATCTTTACGAATAAGGGCCGTGTTTACAAGATGAAGGCCTATGAGGTGCCGGAGGCCGGGCGTACGGCGCGGGGCACCGCGATTGTGAATCTTCTGCAGCTGCAGCCGGATGAAAAGCTGTCTGCCGTGATTCCTGTGGGGTCGGATGAGGAATACGATGAGAACGGTTATCTGACCATGGCGACCAGGCGGGGCCAGATCAAGCGTACGCTGCTGTCCGAATATGCGAATGTCCGGAAGAACGGGCTGATCGCCATTGCGCTGAAAGAGGACGATGAGCTGATCTCTGTTGAGGCAACGGATAACCGGAAGGAGATCCTCCTGATTACGAAATATGGACAGTGCATCCGCTTTCAGGAATCAGACGCCAGATCGACCGGAAGATCCTCCATGGGGGTGCGTGGAATCAATCTGATGGATGGCGATGAAGTGGTCTCTATGGTGATTGCGGATGTCGCGCCGTATCTGCTGATCGTCTCTGAAAAGGGAATGGGCAAGCTGACGGATCTTTCGGAATTCAAGACCCAGTCGCGGGGAGGAAAAGGTGTCCTGTGTTACAGGATTCTGGAAAAAACCGGCAACATCGTCGGCGCGATGGCCGTCGAGCAGGATGATGAGATCATGATGATCAATACAGACGGAATCATCATCCGGATGAGCTGCGAGAATATATCCGTGGTCAGCAGGGTGACCTCCGGCGTGAAGCTGATGCGTCTGAATGAAAGTGATGTCGTTGTTTCCATCGCCAAGGTGAGGGAAACGGTCTCCAAGAATCCCGGGGAAACAGACCTGCCGGCAGAAGAAAACTCTGTGGATGAGAAATCGGATACGGATGAAGATCCGTCAGACGAGGAGTAGAAATGAGAAAAAAGGGCTTATGCGCGATCCTGATCTGTGCTGCGCTGGGGATCAGCGCCTGCAGCAGCAGCAAACCATCAGGAAACGGTCAACAGAAGGAATCTGATTCAGAAAATGCGCTGCCTCAGACAGAGACAATTGCAGGCTTGATTGATGTGGTTGGCGACATCGCAGGCGGTGTTCCCATTGATACAGAGGAAGATCTGATTGTAGATGATGAGGACCAGGCTAAGACAATAGAGACAACGGAAAAAGCGGAAACCCTCCCGGTGGAAGCAGCGCCGGAAACGGAAGCTTTCGCAGAAACAGAGGCCGTCGAAACAGAAGAGGCCGAGACAGAGGAAGCTGAAACAGAAGCAACCGAAACAGAAGCAGCCGGGACGGAGGCTGCAGATACAGAGGCAGAAAAAGCGGCGGAATCTTCAGAAGAAACTGAGACAGAGGAATCCGTGAAAGAAACAGAAGCCGAGGAAACAGAAGCTATAGAAGAGACTGAGGTTGAGGAAACGGAAGCTGCAGAAGAGACTGAGACCGTTGAAACAGAAACAGAAATCGAGACAGAAACAGAATCGGAAATAAAAATGATAGTACAAAGTGAAGCTGTCACAGAAACCGAGTTAGAATCCAGAATAAAGATTGAGATTGAAAGCGAATCGCTGACAGAAGCAGAAACTGAAGCTGGAACAGAGACAGAAAAAGGAACTGAGTCAGAAA
The DNA here is from genome assembly GCA_946623485.1 of uncultured Clostridia bacterium. Lineage (GTDB taxonomy): Bacteria > Bacillota > Clostridia > Lachnospirales > Lachnospiraceae > Porcincola. Next base: position 3,877 of record CAMORF010000127.1, on the reverse strand, counting down.
CCGGGATAGAAACAGAGACAGAGACGGAAACCGAGGCAGGGCCGATTGATGCGATTGTAGCTGACTTCATCAGCGCCCGCGAGGCGATGGGGGAGCACTGGTCCATTGCTTATGAAGACCTTGAAACGGGAGAGGCGTATGGCTATCAAGAGGATGATGTCATGCAGTCCGCGAGCGTCGTGAAGCTTTTCATCATGGGTACTGTCTACCGTGATATGTGCTATCCCAAAAATGGAGAGAGAGTCATTCCGTTCCATGAAGAGTATGACGGGCAGCTGAGAGATACGCTTGAGAGTATGATCCGGGTTTCGGACAATGGCAGCGCAAATCTTCTCATTGAACGTCTCGGCGAAGGTGATTTTGCGCAGGGCGTGCAGCGGATTCAGGAATTCTGTGAAGAGTACGGCTATACCGGAACTTCAATCGGAAGAAGGTTCATGGAAGAGAATCCGTCCGGCGACAACTATACGACGGCCGCCGATACCAGAAAATTCCTGTCTGATCTCTACCACGGAACGATGGTTACGGAAGAGGCATCCAGGAAGATGCTGGATATCGTGATGGGACAGACCAGGAAAAATAAGATTCCCGCAGGACTCCCGGCCGGATTTACCAGTGGAAACAAGACCGGAGAGATGACTGAGGGCTATGGGCTTGGATGTATCGAAAATGATTCCGCGATTGTTTTTGCACCTGAGGGAATGGGAAAAGGATATGTCTTGTCCATCATGAGCAACAATCTTGGCGGAAGAAACAGCGAGGCAATCAACGTGATCGGACAGATCTCATCCAGGATTGCGCAGTGGTATATGGACCAGCACCAAAAGAATTGATATGGTGGTACTGAATGAATACAAAACATGTTGAATACGTGATAAAACGTGTAGAAACGTGTAACAAGTAGGAGAGGATACGATGAAATATATATCCACAGATCAGGCTCCGGCGGCGATTGGGCCATATTCCCAGGGAATCGTCGTGAACGGAATTGCATATTTTTCCGGACAGATTCCGATTGACCCGAAAACAGGTGAGATCGCCGGAAGCACCATCGAAGAGCAGACAGAGCAAAGCTGCCGGAATGTTGGAGCGCTGCTTCAGGCAGCAGGCACATCCTTTGCCCATGTGATAAAGACAACCTGCTTCCTGGCTCAGATCGAGGATTTCGCAGCATTTAACGCGGTATACGAAAAGTACTTCATCTCAAAGCCGGCACGCTCCTGCGTCGCGGTGAAGGATCTGCCGAAGGGAGTCCTGTGTGAGATTGAAGCAACCGCAGTCTGCCAGTGAACCATGCGTGAGATCGAAGAGATTGAAGCAACCGCTGCCTGCCGGTGAATAAGGGATGGGATTCAGAATTACACTATGGGATTAAGAACAACAGTTGCAATTCTTGCGGCCAGGACACTGAGCTTTGGGTGTAAGATTGCCGGAAAACAAGGTGTGACGATGGCGGGGAAGCTTGCCATGAAGCTTGATCCGGGAATCCTGAAGAAGCTTGCTTCTCAGGTGAGAGGAGAGATTATCGTCACCTGCGGAACGAACGGAAAGACAACAACGAATAATTTGATCTGCTCCGCATTGGAAGCGGAAGGCAGGAAGGTCATCTGCAACCACACAGGATCCAACATGCTGATGGGCGTGGCGGCTGCATTTGTACTGAACGCGGGAATCGGCGGAAAGCTGGATGCGGACAACGCCGTAATCGAGATCGACGAAGCATCGACCGTCCGTGTATTTCCCCATTTCAAGCCGGATCTGTGCGTATTGACAAACCTGTTCCGGGATCAGCTGGATCGTTACGGGGAGATTGATATCACGATGGATCTTCTGAAGCGTGCATTCGACATGGCTCCGGAGATGAAGATTATCGTAAACGGAGACGACTCCCTGAGTACATACCTGGCTCAGAAGAGCGGGCACCCCGTGATAACCTATGGAATCAGCGAGCGTGTGGCCGGGTCTCAGGGAAAGGGAACAGATTCCTCCCATGAGATCCGCGAGGGTCAGTTCTGTAAACAGTGCGGCACAAAGCTGGAATATGAATTCTACCATTACAGCCAGCTGGGGATCTATCATTGCCCGAATTGCGGATTCCAAAGACCTCCAATCGATTTTGATGCATGTAACATCGACCTGAAGGACGGGCTTGGATTTGACGTCAGGGAATCCGTCGGACAGGCCGGGAAAGTGGTGCAGAAAGAATCCGCCGGACAGACTGTAAGTCAGGTTTCCGGGGAGAAGCGTTCGGGGCTTCGCCGGATCCATGCGAATTACAGGGGCTTTTACAACATTTACAATATCCTCGCATGCTACGCTGCAGTCAGGACCGCGGGGATTCCGACAGAACATTTTGACCGGATGCTGGATGCTTATAATCCGGAGAACGGAAGAAATGAGCAGTTCCGGATCGGAAAAACGAAGGTGCTTCTGAACCTGGCAAAGAACCCTGCCGGGTTTAACCAGAACATTTCCTCCGTCATGGAGGATCCCGGCCAGAAGGATCTGATCATCGTGATCAATGACAATGCCCAGGACGGAAGGGATATCTCCTGGCTGTGGGATGTGGATTTTGACCGGCTGCAGGAGGACAGCGTCCGTTCGATTACGGTAAGCGGGCTGAGATGCCAGGACATGCGTCTCCGCCTGAAGTATGTATCGATCAAAGCAGATCTGATCGCGGATGTGAAAAGCGCGATCGAACACCGCCTGAAGGATGGCTGCGGCAATCTGTATGTTCTGGTCAATTATACTGCGCTTTACGGGACACATAACATTCTGAAGGAAATGGAGAAAAGCTGGACTGCATGAAGATAACGATCGGACATCTGTATCCTGACCTGCTGAATCTCTACGGAGACAGGGGCAACATTCAGTGCATGAAGATGCGCCTTGCCTGGCGCGGCTATGAGCCAGAGGTCATCGAATATAATCTGGGCGACCGGATCGATTTTACAAAGACGGATATTGTATTGCTGGGCGGCGGAAGCGACCGGGAACAGATGATTGTCTGCCGGAGGCTGCAGGAGATCCGGGAGGACTTCCATGCATATGTGGAAGACGGAGGCGTTGTGATTGCTGTGTGCGGGGGGTATCAGCTCCTTGGCCACGAATACAGCACACCGGACGGCGACATGGAAGGGCTCCATCTGGTTGACCTGACGACGAAGCAGGGGAGCCCGCGCCTGATTTCAAACATCGTCCTGGAGAATTCCATCTTCCCCTATCCGGTCACAGGATTTGAAAACCACGGCGGCCGGACACATCTGGGAAAAGGCCTGAAACCATTCGGAAAAGTGCTGTGCGGATATGGAAACAACGGGGAGGATCATCAGGAAGGCGTCCTCTATAAAAATGTGGTGGGAACCTATCTTCACGGCCCCCTGCTTCCGAAAAATCCCCATGTATGTGATTATCTTCTGAAAAATGCGCTGGAGCGAAGAGGGATAACCGAGCCGCTTCAGGAGCTTGACGATTCGCAGGAGATCGAAGCAAATTCTTATATTGTGAAGCGTTTTGTAAAATGAATCAGAGAAGGCATAGGATGGAGTGATTCGGAATGGCTGATTCTGGCAAGACGCAACATTATTCAGTATATGTTGCATAATCTGTCTGAAAATGGTAAACTGTCCCTATCAATTACATCTGCTGGGGAGCAGAATAATTAGGTAGGGGAGTGCCATGAAGTTAAAACATCATATCTTTTATCGCGCATTGTCATGCTTTCTGCTGACAACTCTTCTTTTGTCCGGAATGATTCCATATGTTTTCAGTCCGGCAGGTATTGCTTTGTCTGGTATTCTATCATCCACGGATTCATCGTCTAAGATCGATTTAGCGGAAATCGACTCATCGATAATCGGTTCATCAACAATCG
>CAMORF010000126.1 GCA_946623485.1 uncultured Clostridia bacterium | reverse complement strand
CAAGATGTACAGGTTATTCCGTGACAGTGCCTTATTTCACATACTTCTCTGAAAAAGCCTGTTCTGAATGTTTGCAACAGGATTGCAAATAAAATCTGACTAACTGCCTTTTCAGGATGCACGCTTTTCCCTGATCCTTGATTTACCATCAGGAGTCTTTATCCGGATTGAGATTGGAATGAAGAGCGGCAGTGCTTTTATACTCGCATAAACTCTATTATATCGAAAAAAACGTTAAAAATCCGTTAATTTAGTGTTTTTGTAATTGTTCAGCCTCAGAGAAGAACGCTTTGCGTTCTGAGAGATGGGGGTAGTGAATAGTCACTGTTTTTAATGATCAATTAGCCTCAAGTGGCAGATGATTCATTAGCAGATTCACATGGGAATGCAGGGAAGAAAGAATAATACCGCCGGGCAATTGTAGGACACCCGCGCTTATGATATATTCTGTGTAAGTTATTTATCGACAGATCCTAAGCATGCATTGCATATGCGGGTTGCTTTGGCTGGATCCTTTGCGTGTTGTTTCTGCAGACAGTTTCCGTCTGCGTACTTGTTTTTTGTCTGTGGACTTGTTTCTGTCTGCGTACTGTTTCCATATACCTTTTCTGTATACCGTTTAAGCGGACTATGCAGTCAATGTATGTGACATAGGTTTCAATTCATTTTACAGGAAGAGATCATGAACCTTTCGAGGATATCGCACGCCAGAAAAAGAGCGGCAGGCATCATTGCCTTTATGAAAAACTGACAAACATGATTTGATATGAGGTGGAATATGAATCAGGAAAGACAACTGATTGCAGCCCATGAGCTCGGAGATATGAAGGCCTGTTATGTCCTGACTCCGGCAGGAACGCCGGAACTGATTCTTCTGCCGGGCGCGGCTAAGCTGCCTGAGGCGGGGGAGGGCAAGCACCTGCAGCCAGAGAGCCTGGTACAGGCTAAACTACTGGAGGATGACGGGCCGGGCGCTTATGCGGGCGGCACTACCATGCGGAACGGGCAGAGCGTCCTTCGCATGGCTTATGAAGGGCAGGAGCGGGAAGAAGATGAGGCTAAGATCCGGATCTGCACCAGGCTTGCCGATGCGCGGGGGCTTGTCTATGTGCATGAGCTATGCTGGAGAAAGGGAGATTATGCCCTGGAGAGCTCCGTACGCTTTGAAAACCACAGTGCCCGGGTGGTATGCCTGGAAATGCTCTCTTCTTTTTCGCTTCGGGGTTTTACCTCTTTTGCGCCGGATGACGCGCCTGAACGGATGAAGCTTTACCGCATCCGCAGCAGATGGAGCGCGGAGGGGAGGCTTTCGGCTGAGACGCCGGAGGACCTTCAGCTCGAACCGTCCTGGTCCGGCTGGTCTGTCAATTCTGTCCGTTACGGGCAGGTGGGCTCGATGCCGGTCAAAGGATATTTCCCATTCGGCGCCGTGGAGGATACCTGTACGCACATTACCTGGGCTGTCCAACTGGCAGTGGAGTCCTCCTGGCAGATGGAATTCTACCGCAGGGATGATGACCTTGCATTTTCCGGCGGCCTGGCGGATCGGGAATTCGGACAGTGGATGAAACAGATTCAGCCCGGTGAGGCATTTGATACGCCGAAGGCAATCCTGACCGTTGTCCGGGGGAATGTGGATGAAGCGTGTCAGAGACTGACCTTTCACGCAAAGGAAGCCTGGCGCAGGCAGCCGGAATGCGAGGCGCATCTCCCGGTTCTGTTTAACGAATACTGCACGACCTGGGGGCTTCCATCCCATGAGAACATTCACGGGATTCTTCAGGCATTGAAGGGACACGACATCGAATATTTCGTCGTGGATTGCGGCTGGTTTGTGGAGGAAGGGAAATCCTGGGGAGACGGGATGGGTGACTATATTCCTTCTGAAAAGCTGTTTCCCCGGGGGCTTGGCGCACTGACGGAGGAGATCCGTCAGGCCGGCATGCAGGCGGGGATATGGTTCGAGATCGATAATGTCGGCAAGGATTCCAGGGCGTACCACAAGGAATCCATGCTGCTTCATAAGGACGGAAAGGTTCTGACGAATGGACCGAGAAGGTTTTTTGCCATGGCAAAACCGGAGGTCACTGCGTACCTGGAGGACCGGGTGATCGGTCAGTTGAAGCAGTATGGCTTTACCTATATGAAGATGGATTACAATGAAACCATCGGGGTTGGCTGCGATGGCGCGGATTCTCCCGGCGAGGGGCTCAGGCTTGACCGTGAAGCCTCCGTGGAGTTTGTCCGGCGTATCAGGCGGCAGGTGCCGGGGATTATTCTGGAGAACTGTGCATCCGGCGGACACCGGCTGGAGCCGCTCATGATGAGCCTGTGCAGCATGGCTTCCTTCTCCGATGCGCATGAAGCGCCGGAGATTCCTGTGATCGCGCTTCGCCTTCACCGCTCTATCCTCCCTGCACAGAGCCAGATCTGGGCTGTGATCCGTAAGGATGATTCCCTGCAGCGCATTGCCTATACAATGGCAGCGGCTTTTCTGGGGAGGATGTGTCTGTCCGGAGATGTGACAGACCTGTCCCCGGCGCAGTGGAAGCAGATTGACGATGCAATTGCGTTTTACCGGCAGATTGCTAAGATCATCCGGGACGGATACAGCTTCCTGTATGAGAACCGCGGGAGGAGCGACCGACACTTGAGCGGCTGGCAGGCGCTTGTGCGTGTCCATACGGCGGAGGGTGAGTATATAACCAGCCGGTCGTCAAGTGCATATGCCGTGGTACATGTGTTCAGCATGGAGGAAGGGCAGCAGATCAGGATTCCGCTCCCGGAATGCTGCCCTGCATCCATCCGCGCGGAGTACAAGGGCAGCGGGATCACTGCCCGGATGGAAGGCAGAACCTTGGTGGTGACGCCCTCCGGCGGCATGGAAGCAATCGCTGTTTCCTTTGGCACATGAATGAACAGGTCCTTCGCTTTGTAATGATCTGGCATATCCTCAGCGAAGGACGTGTGCGTTCTGGGCAATGGGAACTGCAAAGTAACGAAGGACCCGTACCGCACGTCACAGGAAGGAGGGGCTGCTTAGATGATATCAACATTTTATGGGAGCACATTGGTTTTGTCGGCAGTGTGCTCCGGCATATACATTTTCATCTGGCATAAACACTATAATGCGAACATCGGCATGATTTTTGCATTTATCCCGATTGCCTGCCTGGGGCACTTCCTGTACAGCATTGCGGGAAGCCTGGGAGCAGCGATCGCCGCCCAGAAGACAGTTTATCTGGGCAGCACCTTTTTACAGCTCTTTATGCTGCTTGGCATCCTGGATCTTTGCCAGATCCGGATTGGCCGGTGGATCCGGACACTCTTGTATGTGTGCTGTACGGCGGCTTTTTCAGCCACTCTCACCATCGGATATACAGATCAGTTTTACAGGAGCATTTCCTTTGAGATTCGGGAAGGCACGTCTGTTTTAGTCCGTGAATACGGATGGATGCACACAGCATATTTCGTGTTTGTTGTAGCTTTTTTTATTGCAGACATCATCGTGATCTTGTATTCCTGGGGGAAGAAACGCCAGGTGCCGCGTACGATCCTTGTATTAATCACAGTGCCGTATTTTATCGTTCTGGTGAGTTATTTTGCAGGAAGAAGAATATACAGCCTGATGGACCTGATGCCTGTGGGATATCTGATCGCGCAGGTCACCTATCTCATTATTTCCGCCAGGATGAATCTGTATGATGTAGCGGATACCGCGATTGATTCCATGGTCCATGAAAGGGCAATCGGGTACGTCTCATTTGATTTTAAATATCGGTATCTTGGCAGCAACGAGAGTGCGAGGCGGCTGATTCCGCAGCTGCGCTTCCTTGTGGTAGACGGTGAGATGGGAGACAGCCTGGGAGAAAGGAAGCTGCGCCATTTTATCGATTGCTTCCGGGAAAACCCCGCAAATCATCTGTTTACGTACACAGTGCATCCTGAAAATAGGCCGAAGGCAGATGAGGAAGCCGGCAATCCGGCAGAAGTCAAGGCACAGGCAGCCAGAACGGCAGTGGCAAAACCGCAGGATGACAGGCTGGAAAAAAGCCCGGAAGATGGGGACAGGATCTATAATGTCAACGTCAACTACCTCTATGACGGAAACAGGAGGCGCGGATACATCGTAACCTTTACGGATGATACCGCGAACCGGAAGTATATCCGGCTGCTGGATTCCTATAATGAAAAGCTGCAGTCTGAAGTGGAATGGAAAACAAGCCACATTGTTGAGATGCATGACAATCTGATTATGAGCCTGGCGATGATGGTTGAGAGCCGGGATAATTCCACAGGCGGGCATATCAAGAGAACCAGCCAAGGGGTAAGGATACTAATCGATGAAATTCAGAAAGAAGGACAGCTTAACCTGCCCGGAGAGTTCTGCGCGGATGTCATCAAAGCAGCCCCGATGCATGATCTTGGGAAAATCGCGGTGGATGACGCTGTCCTCAGGAAGCCCGGCAGGTTTACTGAGGAAGAATACGAGAAAATGAAGCGCCATGCGGCAGAGGGGGCGAGAGTGATCCATGAGATCCTGCTCCATACGGATGACGAATCCTTCAAATCGGTGGCGGAAAATGTGGCTCATTACCATCATGAAAGATGGGACGGCACCGGATATCCGGAGAAGCTGTCAGGAGAGCAGATTCCCCTTGAGGCAAGGATTATGGCTGTGGCGGATGTTTATGATGCGCTCGTAAGCAAACGGGTGTATAAAGAAGCATTTGACTTTGAAAAGGCAAACCGCATTATTCTGGAAGGCATGGGAACGCAGTTTGACCCCGGCCTGAAGAATGTCTATCTGAATGCAAGAAGCAAGCTTGAGGCATATTACGCAGGACTTGTGTAAGGATCTGTCGCGAAATAACTTGCACATCTTGCGTGTCTGATTTTCCGATTGCATCGTCAGAAAGCCTCGCTGTAGTAATCAGTGGATGCAGCAAGAGATCAGGAGGAACGATATTGCAGGAAGATGTTATTTTGCGCTATGATGTTGGAGAATGGAGGCTGAGCTTCAAGTAACTGGTAACTATTCAACATCCCCATTTTTTAGAGGGTTAAGCGTTCTTTGAGGAAGGGTGCCGGATAGTTCCAAAAACGGAAATGAAAGGAAGGGAAAAGAAAGAATGAAAAAGGTGCTTGCTTCTGTTGTATGTGCAGCGGCAGTTGTCTCTATGTCAGCAAACTGCTTTGCCACGGAGCTGATGAAGAGAGGGAGCAGAGGAGATGAGGTCAAGGAAGTGCAGGAAATGCTGATCTCCTCGGGATACCTGACGGAAGATGGGGCAGATGGGAAATTTGGCCCCAAAACGGAGCAGGCCGTTCTGGCATTTCAGCAGGACAATGGTCTGGATGCCACCGGTATTGTGGGAGACGGAACCGTCAATGCCCTGAAAGCAGACAAAGGCTCAGACGTTCAGCCGGCTGAGGATGCAGATGAGGCGGAGGGAACAGAACAGCAGCAGGGAGAGGAGCCGGCGGAGGAGATTGACTATGCAGAAACATTTCCTTCCTGGAATCCGGACAGCGCAACCCTGGATGAGCTGGTAACTTTTGTGAATGCCTGCACGGATGAGGCAAGTCCCGATTATCTTGAACCGGCAGACCGTCTTGCCACATTTGACATGGATGGCACGATCCTCTGTGAGAAGGCACCGATTTACGTGGACTATTGCCTGACGATGTACCGGGTGCTCGATGACCCGACCTACGACGCGACGGAAGTAGAACGTGACGCGATGCAGCAGATCCGTGACTATGCCTATACTTATGGGGAGAAATTCTATCCTAAGACTGTTACAAAATCGATGATGGTTGCATCGGCTTTTGCCGGCATGACGCCTGAGGAATTCCGTGAATACGTGTGTGACTTTGCCGATACAACGGATGTGGTTGGCTTTGAAGGAATGACATATGGTGAGTCCTTCTACCGGCCCATGCTTGAGGTGATCGCTTATCTGAAGGACAACGATTTTGACGTGTGGATCGTATCTGCCTGCGAGCGTGAGGTCACCCGTGCGCTTGTCGAGCGGTATGACATTCCGCTTGACCATGTCATTGCCACGGATGTTCCCTATGTTGCTTCCGGCAAGGGGGATGATGAGACCGGTGATGAGTATAACATGGGCCAGGATGAAACCATTCTCCTCGGCGCACCTTTGGGCGAGGAATGCGGTAAGTCAAACAAAGCGGCTGCTATCATGAGAGAGATCGGAAAACATCCCGTGCTCGCATTTGGCAACAGCAGCGGCGATTACTCGATGCTCAATTTTGCCGAGAGCAATCCTGACCATACCGGCAATGGCTTCTTTGTGGTGTGCGATGACACCGTAAGGGAATACGGCAGTGATGAGAAGGCAGCCGAGTACTATGCCGAAGTGGAAAAAGAAGGCTGGACGCCAATCTCCATGGCAAATGACTGGAAGAATATCTATGGAGAAGGCGTAAAGAAAACCGCTCTGCCCGGTGCAGAAAAAGAGGCTGACCAGGCCGCATAAGAAGGTACGGTAAATCGTTACTTCAAATAGATAGGTTCTTCTCCGCATCAAGCGGAGAAGAACCGTAACTCGCCTAGCCTCGAAGAGGCGTACCCGCCAAAGGCGGGTTTATCGCCAGTTTCCTTTACTGGCGATAAAGGCATAGGTTCGTCTCCGCATCAGGCGGAGACGAACCTATGAAAAAATCTGTGATGAAAAGATAAGGAGCTGTTACAAAATAAATTGTGCAGATTGCGCAGGATTTTCATTC
>CAMORF010000125.1 GCA_946623485.1 uncultured Clostridia bacterium | reverse complement strand
ATCAGAACTATGAGATTGGAAGGGCTTACGGGGTCAGGACCAGCCCGAAGATCCGTCACATCATGAGATTTACAGGGGAGGGCGTGCGGCTCAACACAGTGGGCCTTGTATCGTAACGCGCAAAGCAGTTTCCTTAAGATTATTTTTAGAAATGGAACCGTAGAATGTGATATAATCAATCTGCACTCAGTCATAAGAGCGCATTGTGTCATATGGAAGTGAGAGAGAAGGAGTAATACCATGCAACAATTCTCAGGAACCAGGTTCCGGCTGATTCTTTTTATTCTGTTTGCTGCTGTGATGATCTCGCTGATCCCGGCGAATCATGCATTTGCGGAGGGTCCCTATAAAAAGTGTGATCCGGATGAGGTGCATCCGATCTGGTGGAAGGCAAAGGTGAATTATGATATCACGGTAAAGGTGCCGGGCGTGAAGGGCCGCATCGCGCTGGATAAGGGGGATGAGGTGAAGATCGTCTCTTATAACCGGACAGGCCCGAAGGAGATCATGCTGGATGATGACGAGGACATGATCGCGACCGTGCCGGCCAATGCGGTGACGGCTTACGCGGATGCCTGCACACCGGGAGATTACAAGAAGAAGACAAAGATCAATTTTGTGAATTCAAAGAAGATCACGAGCCAGACGGATTATATGATCTGGGTCTCGACGGATATGCAGAGCCTGAATGTGTTTGAAGGCTCTAACAGGAACTGGGATCTCATCAAGAGCTTCCCCTGCTCGACCGGCATGGCGGGCTATGCTACGCCGATCGGTTCCAAGACCATTATGTCTAAGCAGCTGGTCTATCATTCAGCTCTGTGGGGGAGCAACCTTCAGTATTTCCTGAGCTTTGGCGGCAGCGGGATCCATAAGTGGCCTGGCCCCGGCATCGAAGGGAATATCGGCGTACACCCCTGTTCACATGCGTGCGTACGCCTTGGCCGCTCTGCAGCTACCTGGATGTATCAGAACATTCCCGTCGGCACGCGCCTTCTGGTTTATTGATCTGCGAATGTGAAAAGCCCGTTCGCGTATATCGTATTCTGATTGAAAAGGGGGGTTTTTACTCCCCTTTTATATTTGTTTCCAACAGGTTTGTTTCCGGGGAAGCGGAAACGGATTGATGTTCCGGGTACGGACTGGCTGATCCTGCCTGTCTGCACCTGCTCCAGAGGATGGTTCATTTGATTTTGAAACGTTTGTCGAGAGACTGTACGGTCCGCTCTTATCTGATCCGATACACTGCGCTGTTTCTGGGCATGACCCTTCTGGTGTTCCTGCCCTTTTGGCTGACCCATCGTTCATTGATCAAAAAGGTCGACGGGATGAGCCAGTATATTGTGTATCTGCGCTATATGGGGCAGTATCTGCGCCGTGTCCTGAGCAATCTGGCACACGGCAGCTTTGCTCTTCCCTCCTATGATTTTTCCATTGGCATGGGGGACGACATCGGGCAGATCGTCCGTTTCCATCCGTTTGATTTTCTGTCGGTGTTTGTCCCGTCAGCATACACGGAAGCTCTGTATGAAGTCATACTCGTGCTGCGGTTCTATGCGGCAGGGCTTGCTTTTTCCGTTTTCGCTTTTGGAATGGTAAAAGGGGCAGCCTGGATGAATGTGCTGTCCGGGTCTATGGTCTATGTGTTCAGCGGATTCATGCTCATCCGGGTCGTCAACCATCCGATCTATGCGGCTCCCTTTATGGTTCTTCCGATCCTGCTCCTGGGGGCGGAGCGGATGATGAAAAAGGAGGGCTGCCTCCTGTTTGTGCTCTCCGTTTTCCTGGGATTCTGGAGCAATTATTATTTTATGTATATTATGTCAGCTGCGCTGCTGGTATATGTACTGATCCGGTTCCCCGAAGTCTTCCAGTCACGGAGGGGGAGGGAGTTTGCCGGGCTGTTTTTCCGGATGGTGGGGGCGTATCTGCTTGGGCTTTGCATGTCCATGATGACGCTCTACCCGATGATCCGGAGATATCTGTCCAGTGCCAGGCTTCCCCAGGAGGCGGATGCGCTGGAACTGATCGTGTACGAGGACAAACGGCGCTATATTGCCTGGTTCCTGAACCTGATCAGCCCCTTTCAAAGCTCAGGCAACGGGACGAATCTGAACTATGCGGTATGCGTGCTTCCCTGCCTTGCGGCTTTGTTCGGGCTTGTGTGGAAGGCGCACCGTTCCCTGAAAAAGCTGACGATCGCATGCCTCCTGGTTCTGTTGATTCCGGGGGCAGGATATGTGCTTGCATTTTTTAACCGTGAAAACAGCCGGTGGGTCTTTCTGCTTGCCATGTGCTGCGCTATGACAGTGGTTGTGGCCGCGGACTGTTTTGCAGACCTGTCCAGGCGGCAGGTGATGTGGATCTGTGCTTTGTCAGGCGGTTTTCTGTTCCTTGTCCTCCTGCAGACGATTCTCATCGGCGCAAATGTTTACAACCTGACGGCGGCGGCAGAGCTTTTGTTGTGTCTTGCCCTGCTGCTGGGCCCGGCAGTGAAAGGACGCGGGGTACCGGCCGCGAGAGGGTGCATTCTGGCCGTCACCTGCATATCCACATTGATCCACAGTTATATGACATATGCGCCCGGCTTCGGTGCGCTCACCCGCCAGTACGTGAAGGCCGGGAAGACACTTTCCTCCTACGAGAATTATGTGCGGTCAAAAGGGGCATCTTTGATTAAGGATGATTCCTTCTACCGGATCGAGGGCTTCAATGTAAAACACGGGCGGGAAAACAGCAGCATCTTTTCAGACTATAACAGCACGTCCGAGTATAACAGTATTCTGAATGCGGATATGATGGACGCGATGCTGAGCCAGAACAACCTGGGGCTTGGGGCGGTCACAACGATGCGAGGGCTGGATGCGCGCCCGGTCGCTCTGAACCTTGCACATGTCAGATATTTCACCGCCTATACTGCCTATGGGAATGGATGCGTCCCCTATGGGTTCTCCAGGGAACCTGTGTATGGAAACCGGAAGGTGAGCGTCTATGCCAATGAAGCTCCGCTGTCCTTCGGATACAGCTGTACCGCTTTCATTACGAGAGAGCATTATGATGCGCTGGATCCCCTGGAGAAGGAAATGGTTTTACTGGAAGCGGTCGTTGCAGAGCCTGTGCAAAAGAATGGCGCAGATCCTGCGGATATGCTTCGCAAGGCAGGCTTTGCAGAGATAGACGGACCAACCGGCAGGATCGAAAGGGAGGAGGTCGCGCTTCCTTCCAGGGGAAAGAACCTGACTTATGAGGACGGAGTCGTACATGCAGCAAAGAAGGGCAGGATGACATTTTCCTGGAACGAGCGTGCCGGCTTTGATGCGTACCTTCTGCTGGAGGGACTGGATACGCCGGACGAGATCTCGAACCTGACGCTTCGTACAAGGGGGTTCAGGACGACCATCAACGTGCGCAGCGAAGAACAGCTTTACAATCTTGGAAAAGAAGATTACCTGGTGCATCTGGGCTATGGCGATTCAGACAAGGAGACGAAGGCAAGGCTGACCTTCCCAAAGGAAGGATCGTATGCGTTTGCCGGCGCGAAGATTCTCTACATGCCGATGGAAGCATTTGACGAGAGGATCGATGCGCTGAATCAATATCCGCTGGAAGATGAAAAAATCGAGGATGGCAGGATCAGCGGGACAGTGCATTTTGATTCCGCAAGGATCCTTGTTCTTTCCGTGCCGCAGGCAGAGGGCTGGACATGGACGGTGGATGGAAAGACACTGAAGCCGGAGGGCTCTCCGGGAGAGGGCATGTACCTTTTGACCGGCAATATCATGTATCAGGGGATCGCGCTTCCGGAAGGAAGCCATACCATCTCCCTTACGTATGAGACACCGGGGAGCATGGAGGGGCGCCTGATTACGGCTTTGGCAATCCTTGCATTTTGCGTGCTTGCCTTTATCCGGATGCGCTCACGCACAAGGAGGAACCATGCGTGAAAGAAGATGGAACCGCAGATATTTTCTGGTCTACACGGCCGCTTTTGCTCTTCTGGCACTTGCGGTCTTTTTTCCGTTCCTGACATCGTCCAAGTCAATGGTAGGGAACGGGGACGGGCAGTCCCAGTACATCCTTCAGCTTCGCTATATGGGCGAATGGCTCCGGGAAACGGTCCGGAATTTTCTTCATGGGAACTTTGCCCTTCGGACGTATGATTTTACGATCGGGATGGGGGATGACATCAATGCCGTTGTACGGTTTCATCCGCTGGACTACCTTTCCGTGTTTGTCCCTGCCGCTCATACGGAGGGACTGTACGCATTCCTGATCCTGCTGAGGATGTATCTTGCAGGCATCTCCTTCTCCCTGTATGCCTTTTACTGGAAGCAGGAAGGAAGGAACGTCCTGGCAGGAAGCATCACCTGGCTGTTCTGCGGATATGTATTTGAGCTGGGGATCGTACATCCGATCTATGTCGCTCCCATGATTGTCATGCCGCTTCTTCTTTTGGGTGCGGAATATATTCTGGAGAGAGAACACAGGCATTCCTTTGCCCTGTTTTGCGTCATGGTGTACCTGGGCTTCACGTCCAACTATTATTTCATGTACATCAATTCGGTTGCGCTTCTGGTTTATGTCCTGATCCGTTTTTTTGTCATCTATGAGAGGGGAGAACGTGTCAGAGCGTTCTTCTCCATCCTTTTTCGCATGGTAAGCGCATATCTGACCGGTCTTGCGCTCAGTGCCATTACGCTGCTTCCGACCCTGAACCGCTATTTCAATTCGTATCGTTCTGTGAACCTTTCCAAAAGCGGGAACCTCCTTTTTTATGAGGATTTCAGGCGGTATTTTGCCTGGGTGATCAACCTGATCAGCCCCCTGGAAGCGTCAGGGAACGGCACCCATTTGAATTTTGCAGTGACTGTCCTTCCCGCGATCGTGGTCATCGTCCTGGCAGGCAGGGGAAAGTGGAGGAGCCTGAAGCGGATCCTTCTGGCTTTGCTTGTGTTTCTTCTGCTCCCCCTGGGGGGATATATCATGGCAGTCATGCATACGGAGAACAATCGGTGGGTCTATCTGATCAGCCTTGCGGCAGCCATGTGCGTCACCTTTGCAGGTGATCATTTTACTTGTCTTGAGCGGCTCCAGCGGCGCGGCCTGATCGCGGTGATGGTGCTGTTTGACGCAGCGGTCGCTGTTTTGTCGGTGCTTTATCCCCTGAATGTATATCATCTTCTTGGAGCCTGTGAGCTGACAGTGTTTACACTGTGCGTGCTTTCCTGGGAGACGGACCGGGGAAGCCGGCTTTTCAGGGCTTTCAGGGTACAGGGAAGCTGGTTTGTGCTTGGGGCGACAGCGGTCTCTGCCGTGCTGGGGGGATTCTTTACATTCGGGTCCGGCTTCGGAAACCTGACGCGGTATTATGCGGACAGGGGAACGACACAGACGTTCTTTTCCGAATCCCCTTATGCCAATTATAGAGCGGTCATGTCCGGAACGGGAGCTGATGCGTGGAAGGAGGGATTCTTCCGTGTGGATGGAATCTGGGACGGATCGAGTGAAGATAATGCTTCTCTTCAGCTGGGTTATCCGGGCGTACAGATCTATAACAGTGTCCTGAACGCAGCCCAGATCAGGTATCTGCTTGATACAGAGAATACCGGCCTGACGACCATGCTTCATATCCGTTCGCTGGATGCGAGGAGCGGGGCGGAGGCGCTTGCCGGCGTCAGGTACTTCCAGACGCCTCTGGAGATGGACTCCCAGCTGCCGTATGGGTTCCGCCGCCTGGTCTTTTCGGACGGAAAACTGGGGATATGGGAAAATGAATTCCCGCTGGCATTCGGAGCCGCTGCCACAAAGCTGGCAGCCAGATCCTCGCTGAAGCAGCTTACTGGCGCGCAGGCGGAAGAGCTGATGCTGAGCGCTGCTGTTGTGGAGGACGATGCCTTCAGCCTTCTTACCGGGCAGTATGGCCTTGAGGCCGCGGACGTGGGAGAGGAAGTGTCCGGGATCGAGTGCGTCAGCGTAGATCTTCCGGAAGCTGTGAAGGGAATCAGGAAGACAGAGAATGGATACCGGGTGAGGAAAAAGAAGACTTTCCTGCGGATCCCGTATCAGAGAAAAGCAGGCTATGAGGTGCTGGTTTCATTTACCGGGCTGAAGCCGAAGGGCTTTGGCGCATCCATGAAGGTGAAGGCATCCGGGATTTCCAAACGCGTCACGCTGCTGTCCGAGGAGCAGACCTACACCCTTGGGCGCAAGGACTATCTGGTGTCCCTGGGCTATGCCGGTGAGGATGCCGGGGACGTCCTTAAGATCGGCTTTACCAGGAAAGGGGATTATGAGCTGGATGCCATCAGCCTGGTCTACGTTCCCAGGGCCGGATATGCCGCAAAGATTGAAGCGCTCAATGCGGGCAGTCTTCAGGATGTATCATTTGGGTCGGATACCGTCACCGGAACCGCTTCGCTGGAGCAGGCGGAATTTATGGTGTTTCAGATCCCCTGGAGCAAGGGATGGAGCGCGCAGGTGGATGGGGAGGATGCGGTTCTTTATCAGGCGAATGAGTATTGTCTGGGGCTGCCGCTGAGTGCCGGGGAGCATGAGATCCGCCTGTCCTACCGCACGCCGTGGGGACGCGAGGGAGCCATGGTATCCCTGGCAGGTCTTGTGCTTTTTATCATTGGCTATGCGCACGTTTGCATACGAAGAGCAAGGAAACGATGAGATACTACCTGTTTTCCCTGAAGTATGTTACACTCAGGGTATCCGGAAGGAAATGTATCCTGGTTACAAGTCACACCCCCGCCAGCGGGACGGCCTGTGGGTGCGCCCCCTCCT
>CAMORF010000124.1 GCA_946623485.1 uncultured Clostridia bacterium | reverse complement strand
CTCTGCATGATTCATAGACTCTGCCACCATATGAGATATTTTATTCCCCTTACTCATAAACACCCTCGATATTCCTTTGCAACTACTGATGATTAATCTATAAACGCCGCTTTTCTGACATATCTGGCTGTCGCACCGGAGAGTGCAACCGTTAAGCCGGCTCTTACTCTGGAACCAAACCTTGACCTGTGAAATCGGAGAAAAAGACAATCAAGATCATACTTTATTTCTGAACAGATCCTTCGTTCCTACCGTACAACAGATCTTCCTGGATTGAAAATATGCGGCGATCTCCTCCACATGTACCTGGAATGCCTGCCGGTCAAATACCAGCCCGCGCATCCGGTAAGGCATCCCAAGGGACAGATATTTCTCTTCCCCCAGAAACATAAAGCTGAGCAGCTGCAGGCGCTCGATCCTGTTATGCATCTCATTCAGGATAAACTCCGCGCTCAGCCGGATATTCTCCTCATCGTCATTGATCCCCGGAATCACCGGAATCCGGAGTATGATGTGGGACGTTCTTTCGGAAAGCGCCGCAAGGTTTGACAGGATCCTCTGATTGTCTGCCCCCGTATACATCCGGTGCTTCCCGGCGTCAACCATCTTCAGATCCGCGATAAACAGATCCGTGACAGGCATCACTTCTTCGATTCTCTCCCAATCGACGGCAAGCGTAGACTCCAGGCAGGTATGGATTCCCTCCGCCTTGCACGCCTCAAAGAGCTCCCGGACAAATACACTCTGCAAAAGCGGCTCTCCTCCGGATACCGTAACGCCGCCGCCGCTTTGTTCATAATAGTGCCGGTCCCGCCGGATTACCTCCATGCAATCCCGGACACTCTTTTTTTCCCCCCATCTCCGGATGGCATCCCCGGGGCAGGCATCCGCGCACTGCATGCAGCCAACGCATCGATCTCTATCGATTCTTGATAAAGTTCCCGCTTCAAAGAGCAGGACATCCTCCTGCGGGCACGCAATCCTGCAGGCATCACAATGAGCGCTCCCGATACAACGGCTTGCATAAACGCCAGGCTGCGCAAATGACATCTGGCTTTCCGGATTGCTGCACCACCTGCAGCGGAGCGGGCACCCCTTCAAAAACAGCTCTGTACGCACCCCCGGACCATCATGGATGGTAAAGCGCTGAATATTGAAAACCATGCCTTCTATCATATCGCCTTCTCTGCCTGCTGCCTGCCTTGCAGAAGCATCCCGCCTGCTGCCCGGCAATCCATCCTGCAGCCAAGCCTCTTTCCACATTGACACTGTAATGGCGGTATTATATCATAGATTTTGCTTATATGCTATAAATAAACGCTGATATACCGACACGGCAAATCATTCCTCCTGTACGGTTTTTCATGCCAGAACATGATTCTATTGCGATAAGAATCACGTTCTGGCAAGCAACATACAGCTGGAAATCATTGGAGAATCCTGGGAGAACCATCGCTTATGAATATGCTGATCAACGGCGCATTTGTGCCTTCCTGCACAGGTGCGGTAATCGAAGTTACAGATCCTTACACGGGAAACCTTCTTGACACAGTTCCATCCGCATCGAAAGAAGACTCCGACCAGGCAGTAGAAGCTGCCAGACGTGCATTTCCGGGATGGAGCCGGACGCCGGTCTTTGACCGGGCCTGCCTCGCGCGGCGCTTCCTTTCGCTGGTAGAGACCAACCGGGAAGATCTGGCAGCCTGTCTGAGCCGTGAATCCGGCAAAAAGATCGCCCAATCCCGCATTGAGGTGAATAACATCCTTCTTTCCTGGAACCTGTTTATTGAAAAGGCCCGCCATCTCTACGGCACGATCCTTCCGCCCGGTCTGGAAGCCGGCCAGGCCCATAACCTGGTAGCAGTCAACCGTGTGCCCCTCGGCGTGATTGCATGCATCCTGCCATTTAATTTCCCATGCAACCTTTTCAGCCAGAAAGTGGCTCCGGCCCTCCTTTCAGGCAACTGCGTGATCATCAAGCCGGCAACGGACAATCCGCTGACCGTCTTAAGACTTGGCGCGCTCCTGAAGGAAGCAGGCTTCCCGGACGGGACCATACAGGTCCTGACAGGACGCGGCGCATCCCTTGGAGACATACTGGCATCCCATCCAAAGATCGATGCCATCTCTCTCACGGGCTCCAGCGAGGTCGGCATCCACGTTGCTCAGACCGCAGCGCCCACGCTGAAGAAGGTTATGCTTGAGCTTGGCGGAAATGATCCGTTTATCGTCCTTCCGGACGCTGACCTGGATGCAGCCGTAAAGGAAGCCGTCACGGCAAGATTCTTTTACTCCGGACAGATCTGCTGCGCGCCGAAACGATACCTGGTTCATAGCTGTGTCTATGAAGCATTCCTGGAAAAGCTGACCCGGGCAGTCTCCGGGATCCACTGCAACGATCCAATGTCAGAAGAGCCCGGCATGGGAACGCTGATCAGTGAACACGCCGCCAAAAAGGTGGAAGAGCAGATTGCGCTTACCCTGTCCCAGGGCGGAAAGCTTATCCTGGGCGGCGGCCGCAACGGCGCAGCCATCGATGCAACCGTCATCCGGGACGTCCCCCATGACGCCGACATCATGCATGACATGGAAGTCTTCGGCCCGGTCATACCGGTCACCTCCTTCGAGACAGACGAAGAAGCAATCGCGCTGGCCAACGATTCCGCCTATGGGCTCGGCGCTGCTGTATTTACCCAGCGGATTGATCTTGCGTCAAAATACGCCAGGGAGTTGGAGGACGGCGGGGTAGTCATCAATGGCTCCAGCTACTTCCGTACATTTGAAATGCCTTTCGGAGGATGGAAAACATCCGGAATCGGAAATGAAGGCGTATCGGTAACATTCGATGAGATGACAAAAATCAAAAATGTGGTGCTGAAGGGAGTTCTCTGAAATCTCACCTGCACCTGGATAAAGAAAAAACCTTACTGATTCTCCAGTTAGGAGCTGAAGATCAGTAAGGTTTTTATTTAGAACGAGGCGTTCCCTCACTTAGCAATCACCGCATGGACATACGGTCCGAAGTCAAAGGCTTCCATGAGGACTCCGATCGAAACAAGGAATTCGATCGTGTCATTGAGTCCGTCGATATCCTCCTGGGCAACCTCCACCTTGTAATCAAACTTGGAAGAGACAGCCTCCAGCTGCTCCGGTTCAAGCGTCAGGTCCTCCGCGACCTTTGCATAGATCTCCTCATCCGGATCCTCAAGCGCTTCAATCCCCTTCTGGAACTGCTCCGCAACAACTCTTGCAATCAGCGGATTCTCATCGACAAATTCCTTCCGGGCAACCATCCCGTTGACACCAAGAAGGCCGCAGTCCTCACCGGTGGCAATGATCTTTGCCGTTCCCTTGTCAGCAAGCCTGGTAACGGTCGGTTCCCAGATCGCTGCCGCATCCACTTCGCCATTCACAAGAACAGTCTCGACATCCCCCGCGGAGATGTTAATCAGTTCGACGTCCTGCATGGTCAGGCCTGCACTGCCAAGCAGCTTATTGACCAGATTATGGGCGGTAGACCCTACCACCGTAGCAATCTTCTTCCCCTTCAGGTCTTCCACAGACTCGATCTCGGAGTCCGGCGAAACCAGCAGATTGTAGGAAAGCGGCGCGTCACAGGTCAGAGCAATCATCACATTATCCTGTCCTGCCGCGACGGCAGAAACAATCGGCACATCCCCGACAACGCCGATATCCGAAGACCCGGAAGCCAGAGACTCATTCATCGGCGGGCCGGACTCAAATTCATTCCATACAACCTCAACGCCATAATCGGAAAGCGCGTCTTCTATCCATCCCGATTCCTTTGCGTAATAGAGCGGAACGAATGCCGCAGACGGCTGGATCGCAATATTCACCACCTCAGCACTGTAGGCATCCGCCTCCGTCTCGGCAGCCAATGCTGTGCCTGCATAAGAAGCCGCAAGTGAAAGAGTCAGCACCACGGACAACAGTTTTTTCTTCATGACCAATCCCTCCTCCTGAAGAAAACTACAACATCTTTTGTAACGATTCATAACCATTGCTCAGAACGCAAGCCTTCTGAATGGAATCGTTACATTTATTCAAAGAATTCCCCATAGATGTCACGCTTGATGCGGGTGAATTCATCGCTGTTGCGGTCTCTCGGTTCCGGCAGCGTCACCTCGACGATGCGTTTGATCCTGCCCGGCCTTGCGGACAGAATAATAATCTTGTCAGCAAGAAAGACCGCTTCTTCAATATCGTGCGTCACGACAATGGTGGTGACGCCAGACCGCTTCTGGATCTTCTTCAGCTCTTCCTGCATCGCGATCTTGGTAAATGCATCCAATGCGCCGAATGGTTCATCCAGCAGGATGGTCTCCGGCTGGTTGACCAAGGCCCTGGCGATCCCCGCGCGCTGCGCCATACCGCCGGACAGGTTGCGCGGATAGGTTTTCTCAAATCCGGTCAGGTCCACCAGATCAATGTACTTCTGGACCAGCTGTTTTTTCTCCTTTTTATCCACGCCGTTCAGGGCAAATGCGACATTCTGCTCCACGGTCAGCCATGGAAACAGCCGGTGCTCCTGGAATACAATTCCCCTGGTCTTTTCCGGCTTCAGCACCGGCTTCCCGCCAATCGTAACAGTGCCTTCGTGGCCGGTGTCCAGCCCCGCGATTGCCCGGAGCAGGGTGCTCTTCCCGCACCCGCTCGCCCCCAGCAGGCAGGTCAGCTCCCCCTTTTCCATGGAAAAGCTGACGTCATCGAGAACCTTTAACGGTCCTTCCTTCTCTTCAAAGGTGCGGCTCACATGCTCCACCTTGATAAACTCATTTTTCTCCATTCTTCTCAGCCTTAGGAATCGTCAGAAATATCATTGATATCGCAGCAGTTCCTTATATTCTTCCGGATCCATATACGCTTCCGGAGCCTTACACTCTTTTGGATCTCTATGTCCTTCCGGGATCTGATCACACCCAACGGATGACCGCTTTCTCCACGACTTTCAGCAGGGAATCCATCACCTTTCCAAGCACGCCGATGGTCAGCATACCAACGATAACAACATCGGTCTGCCCAAACTGGCGGGCGTTCATGATCATGTATCCAAGGCCGGTCGTCGAGGAGACCAGCTCCGCCGCGACAACGCACATCCAGCAGGAGCTCAGGCCGACCCGCAGCCCGGTAAAAATGTTCGGCGCGGAGTGCGGGATGACAAGCAGCGCAACATGCTTCAGAAACGGCGTCTCCATAGATCGGGAAACTTCGATCAATTTGCGGTCTGTCTGGCGGATGCCGTCAACCACATTGATCAGGATCGTAAAAAATCCGCCCAGAAAAATCAGGAACACCTTTCCCTCTTCTCCGATTCCAAACCAGAGAATCACCAGCGGAATCCACGCAATCGGAGGGATCGGCTTGATGATCTGAATCAACAGATCCGTCAGCCGGTTCAGATGCCTGAACAGCCCGATCAGAATCCCCAATACGATTCCAAGGCTGGCGGCGATCAGATATCCTTTTAAAACGCGGACCAGGCTTACCAGCAGGTTATTCCACAGCTGCCCGCTTCTTACCAGCTTCACGAAGGTTTCGAGAATCTTCGATGGTGCCGGCATGATCACCGTATTCAACGAACCCCTTTTTTCCATGATGGTCCAGATCAGCAGGATGACCACAAGCAGGAGAATGTATTCCAGTCCGCTCAGCAGCTTCTTCAGTTTATCAGGTAAATGCATGATGAGCAGCCTCCATCACTCTTCCTTCAGCATCGCGATCAGATTCAATGCTGCTTCAGGCAACGCGTGATGCCGGTTACAGGCTGCATAGATCTGCCGGTCTGAATAGCTCTCAGGAAGCGCGTAAGTACAGATATCAATTCTGTCGCTGCAGGAACGGATCGCGGATGCCGAAGCAATAAACACGCCTTCCCCTGCTGCCACAAATTCCACCCCCGTCGCCGCCTGGTCAACGCGCATGCGGATGACCGGTGTAATCCGGAATTCCTCCAGAAAACGGCTGATGAACTTCTGAAGAGGCTGATCCTCCCCGAGAAAGATAAACGGATATCCGTTCAGAAGGCTGAAGTCAAAGCATTTCCCATGGCCGCCCGGACCCGTCATGTATTTCTGAAGCTTCTTGTTGATCGGAAGGGACGCAGGCAGGCAAAGGTAAAGACGCTCTTTTTTCAGCGGGATCGTCTCAAACACCTCCGGAAGCCTCGTGCTGGTGCAGATGAAGAAATCCAGGTCTCCCTGCTCCGCCAACGCAGTCAAGGCTCTCTGGGAACCATTTCTGACCTCCACCATGCAATTGGGATCCTGTTTCCGGATCCTCTGCACCGCATCGACCACCAGGGATTTCACATACACTTCAGGGCCCCCGATGCGGATCCGCCGTGTCTGCTCGTTATGAAGCAATGCGATCGAAGCAGAGAATTCATCCATGATGACCTTCTGCTTTTTCAGATAATCCAGGTAGATCCCGCCTTCCGCAGTCAGGCAGATCGGAGAAGTCTCACGGTTAAAAAGAAGCAGGCCAAGCGTCTCCTCCAGCTTTCCAAGCTTCATGCTCAGAGCCGGCTGAGATATATTCAATTCCTTCGCCGCCTTCGTCAGGCTGCCATTTTCAAGGATCGTAAAAACAAAGCTGTTTTTATTGTATTCATTATCAGTAAGCATTTATTTATACCTCATAATGAAACGATTATTGCACTGCCTGTCCGGATTTGTCAACCCCCATGCGCCTGTTCCTTTCGGATCCTCAGACCTCTCCCTCTGCGTGCCTGTTCCTTTCGGGGCCTCAGACCTCACCCTCTGTGCCCCTGTTCCTCCTTGTGCTCCGATAT
>CAMORF010000123.1 GCA_946623485.1 uncultured Clostridia bacterium | reverse complement strand
GTACATCTTGCTTGTCTTTTCATCCGATAGCACAGCTCAAAAATCAATCACATAGCCCGCTATGCTCATGATTTTTGAGCTGCACTCTCGAATGAAAATCCTGCGCAATCTGCACAATTTATTTTGTAACAGCTCCTAACGATTCTCGCCAGTGTATAGGAAACGAATTGATTAAATGCGTTTCCTGTACATGAGGAGGATCATCCATAGAAAAACGTATCCAGGATCTGTTTGGCAATCGGGACTGCGGTTGCGGACCCGGTCCCGCCATCCTCAGCAATCACCGCGACAGCGATATGAGGTTCAGAGGTCTGGGCAAAGCCGCAGAACCAGGAATGGGTTCCGGTCACTCCATCCTTCTCATATTCAGCAGAACCTGTTTTTCCGGCGACCGTGTAGCCATTTCCGGAAAGCGCCGCAGCCGTACCGCTCTCGGCAGTTTTTGTCATGTATTCCACAAGTACCCCTGCCTCATCCGGCGTGAGAATCTTCTTGTAGATCTCCGGATCATACTTCTTCCCCACGGTGCCGTCGGCGGACTCAATATGATCCACATAATAAGGCCGCATCATAATCCCGCCATTCGCGATCGCAGAGGTAATGAGTGCCATATGCAGAGGCGTTACAAGCGTATCCCCCTGTCCGATTGCCGTAGTCATCTGCTCTCCCAGGGAGGAATCCTTCTCAAGGCTGAATACGCTCTGGGAATGCTGCATGCCTGTCGGCAGCGGGCGGTTAAATAAAAAGTCCTCCGCAATCTTTCGGAACGCTCGATTATCCACCTCCAGTCCGATCTGCGCAAAGGCAGTGTTGCAGGAATTGGCAAATGCACTCCCCAGGTCCTCCTGCCCATGCACCTGGTCGCCGTAACAGGTAATCCTGACATCTTCCCGGGTCAGAGCGCCTTCGCAGTTCCAGAGGAAATCCCGGTAATCCGACGGATGCGCCCTGAGATAAGCAAGCGTTGTCAGCATCTTAAATGTGGACCCCGGCGGATAAAGCCCTTGCGTGGCACGGTTGAGAAGAACGCTGGAGGAAGCATCCGAGATCAGGTTCTCCCAGTCCATCCCGATGGTATTCGGATTAAAATCAGGCTTACTGACCATTGCCAGGATCTTTCCCGAATCCGGCTCCATCACGACAACCGCCCCGCTGTAGGAGCCGAGTGCGTAATAAGCCGTCTCCTGAAGCCTCTCATTCAGGGTAACAACAACCCTGTCTCCCGTCACCTTCTCCCCGCTCTCCTGCGCGCGAATCTGCTGCAGAAGACTCGAATGGGAACTCAGAAGCTCATAGTTTTCCTCTGCTTCAAGCCCGGCCTTTCCGTTCGACGCATACCCCACTACGTGGGCAAAGATATTGTCATACGGATAAGAACGTGTCTGGTTTCCATTTTCATCGACCAGCGTCGTCGCAAGCACTGTGCCGTCCAGCGTGCGGATGTCCCCCCGGATCACATTATCCGTATTGGAATCGGCCTTCGTATTATTGATATGATTCCGAAGATCTTCCGCTTCGAAGACATTGATAAACACAACCCTGCCGATCAATAGCGCAAAAAACACTACGAAAACCCACGCCGCGATCGAAAGCTCCAGGTTATGCTTTCTCCCGGCAGGAGCCCCTTCCTTCTGAGGATTCAGATCAATCCTGCGTACTCTTACGCTTTCCTGCTCGTCTGCCAATGGATCCCGTCTCATTGCCCTGCCTCCAGATTCTTGTTTCCTGCATGGCTCTGTTTTCTGTTTCCCCCGCAGGAATGCCAGCCGCCCTGCGAAGCCGCCCCTGCTTTCCCTCCGGCCTGGCCTCCACGCTTCCCGGATCCGGCTGCCGGCCCGGCATTTTGGTGCCTTCGCCCCGGCTGCGGGTTCCTGGTACATCCTGATGCCGGCTCAAGATCTGCGCCTCTCTTTCCGGATCATAAAAACTCTGGCGCACCTCATCTCCTCTGAGCATGTACAGCCCCTGGACGATCGCGAACATCAGGATCGTGCTGAGGACAGAGCTTCCTCCATAGCTGACCAGAGGAAGCGTCACGCCTGTCATCGGGATCAGCTTCGTCCCGCCTCCGATCGTCAGAAAGACCTGCGTTGCATAGGTCGTCCCAAGTCCCAGCGCGGCCAGCCGGTAAAACCGGTTGCTCAGCTTCATCGCGATATTAACAAACATGAGAAACACCGACATGCAGATCAGGATAAGGCAGATTCCGAAAACCGCCCCCAGCTCCTCCAGGATGGCGCTGAACATAAAATCCTGTGACACATAAGGGATCGCGCCGGGGCTTCCTTTGCACAGCCCCGTGCCAAACCAGCCCCCGGCGGCAATCGCAAACAAAGACTGGCAGATCTGATACCCTGTCCCGGAATAATCCTGGAACGGATCCAGCCAGATCTGAACCCTGATCCTCACATGGGAAAACAGGAAATACGCCGCCACCGCCGCGATGCAGAACGCAATCAGCCCGATTAACGTCAGGAATGGATTCCTCGTCGCCGCGAACAGCATGATCAGATAGGTCAGGAAGAAGATCAAGGCAGATCCCAGGTCCGTTGAAATCACGAGGATGAGGACATGCGCCGCCGCAAGGATGGTAGCAAGCACAACTCTCCGGAAGCTGTGCTCTGTGCTCAATAGTCCCGCAACCGCAAACACAAAGATAATCTTAACAAACTCCGATGGCTGGAGGGAGAATCCCCCCACGGAAATCGCAAGCTTCGCGCCATTCGTGGAACGCGCCGCAATCATGACAAGACCCAGAAGGCCGATTCCTACCAGCACATATCCCCAGGTCATCCGTGTCAGTACCAGAAGTTTGCTCACAACCAGGGGGACAAGCAGCGCAAGCGCTGTTCCTGCCGCCGCAATCTCAAACTGTTTCAGAGACTGGTCCGTTGAGAACCTTGTCACCATAATAAACCCGACAGCAAGGAGCATGCACATATTGTTGATCAGGCTCCTGGAAGCGCGCGGGTAAAGGTTACGGAATAAAAGCAGCGTAAACATCAGGTACAGCACCTGTGCCGCGTAAAACATGATCAGGTCGAATTGCAGGGAATTCAGGAACAGGGTAAGGAACCCCAGAAAATGAATCAGGAACATCTCCAGGTTCTGGCGCAGGAAGATCCTGTCCATCTCCCTGGCCTGGCGCCGGGAAAACACTGTGATGCTTTGGACCGTGTATAAGACCATCAGGACGAGAATCGCATAATGACAGACTCTAACGGCAATATCCGGAAGATTCGTCAGATTCATTACTCCACTCCTTTCCTGAAATGCCCCCTTGTCACCGCCGCAGGGAATTCGCCGGCCAGGATCCGCCGGGTCTCATTCCCATCTTCAATGGTAAACTGATAACGGATGGAGGCGCAGCCCAGTGCCCTCACCCTGTCAGACAGCGATACCAGATCCAGCGGAACGCTGTTCAGAATGGTATTGGTGCACACCAGACAGTCATTGCGCACCGGAAACACGATCCCTTTCCGGTCCTTCAGAAATTGGATTCCCGCCTCCTTCCGGCAGCCTGTCGTTGTCTTCACCAGGCACTGGGCAGACGTCATCAGGGTCTGATAGCCATAGACGACACATTCGCTGCCTGCGCAGCCCCGGCGCCTGAGTTCTTTTTCACTCAGCTCAAAAGGAAGCGTATCCATCGTCACCCCGAGCGTGGAAAGCATCCGCCTGGCTTCCCGGTTCCAGGTATATAACGAGGCATCCGCAATCACCTCAAATCCGCTGCCGGCATGATAAAAGCCTGCTTTCTTTATGGCATACAACTGGTCAGCGCTTCCGGCAAGGATCCCGTCAGGAGAATCCCCGTCACCATCGGAACCTATGCCAAAGCCCTGTGCAATGATGTGACCGGCGATGCGAGCAGTATCCTCCCGCCAGATCTGAGGAAGCATCACATAAACCTTTTTCCCGCTTCGCCGGACGAGCCGGACATTTTCCAGGGTACAGACAGACAGGTCCAGGTATACCCCGCCAATCTCTCCTGACGACAATACAGCCTCTAACTGTTCCCGGGTCCAGACAGAGGCCGTGACAGAGGGATGTACAGCTCCCGGGGTTCCAACTGTATCCGCAGCTTTGTCCGCAGATGGTGCCGCAGATAGAGCCACAGATGGCTCCGCAGCTTCCGGCAGCATATCACTTCCCCGTCTCCGGTATGGCGCAAGCAGTTTGTCCCGGTATCCTTCCAGCGCACTCCTGCGAAGCTCATTCAGGTCCCGGATCTGGACAAATAATCCATCCTCCAGATCAATCGATACAGACCGGAACTGAAACTGCGTATTCCCGGTCTTTCCGATCTGCCTGCGGACCATCTCCTCATCTGCCGGACGGCTTGTGGCCGGACCAGGCAGAAAACCTTCCACCGTGCAGCTTCGTCCGGTAAGGTCACAGACTGTCATCCGCGCCTTCTCACCTGCATGAACCCGGATCGCGGCATCAAGGGAAATCTTTTTTTCAGCCGTCACATACTTCTCCCGGATCCCGGAAGAAGTATCCTGGAGATGCCGCAGGGCCTCCCCCTTCGGGGATTGTCTTTCCCGCAAAGTCATCATCTGCCTGCCATTGCGCATCCTGTAATACCCCTCGGAGAACGCTCCGCGGGAAAACAATTCGGACAGAAGTGCTTCATCCCCTGCCGCGACCCGGTACCCTTCTCTTCCTTTCTCCTGGTACAGATCGAGATACCTGCGGTACATCGCCGTCACACCCGCAGCATACTCAGCACTCTTCATCCTTCCCTCGATTTTCAGAGAAGTGATCCCGGCATCCACCAGGTCAGGAATCAGACGAAGGGTACAGATGTCCTTCGGGCTGAGCAGATACTGCTCGCCGGCCCGGTTCATCTCCCTTCTCTTCTTCGCATCTTTCCCTGCAAAATACAGGTCATAAGGAAGGCGGCAAGGCTGCGCACAGCGTCCACGGTTCCCGCTCCTTCCTCCGATCATGCTGCTCATCAGGCATTTTCCGGAATAGCAATAGCACAGCGCTCCATGTACGAAGGTTTCCAGCTCCACGCCGCACCGCGCATGGATCCTGCGGATCTCGTCCAGGGAAAGCTCCCGGGACAGGACAATGCGCTGTGCCCCCATTTCCTGCAGCAGCAAAACACCATCCACGCCTGTAACGGTCATCTGGGTGGATGCATGCAGCGGCAGTCCGGGAAAAGCCTTTCTCAGAAAACGAAAGACACCGAAGTCCTGCACAAGCACAGCATCCACGCCATGCTCATAGATCGGTGCAAGGTACTCCGGCAGCCGCAAGGACAATTCATCTTCTTTCAGGAGCGTATTCACGGTGAGATACAGTTTCACACCGTGAAGATGGCAATAATCGATTGCTTCCAGCAGTTCCTCTGTTTCCGGGTTTCGGGCATATGCGCGTGCGCCAAAAAGCCTGCCGCCGGCATAAACCGCATCCGCCCCGGCATTCACTGCCGCCCGGATTCCTTCCATGCTGCCGCCAGGAGCAAGCAGTTCCACCCTTCCGGGGTCCTGCGCGCTCATCGTTTTTCCTTCCGGCCAGCCGTCTCCTTCTCAGGGTTCTTGTCCTGATCGTCCTGATGGCTGACTCTTGCTTCGAGGAGAGCAATCCGCTTCAGATAATCGTCAGCTTCCTCTCTCAGAGAAGTAATCAGTTTCTGATTTTCTTCCAGCTTCACCTGGGCAGAAACAAGTTCATGCCGGATCTCATACAGCTCTCTGTCCTTATCCGACAGGTCTGCTTCCAGCTTCTCCACCTGCCGTTTCGCCTTAAAATAATCATCTGCCGTGTTCAGATCCAGCATCAGGCTTTTCTGCGCGGTCGGCAGACGATGATAACCGTCCAGAGATTTCAGTTCTGTGATCCGGTTATTCAGATAGGATGCCACCTGATGCAGGTAATCCTCGCTCTCATATCCGCCCAGCTTATAGATCTTGCCGCCGATCACTACTTCTGTGACATTCTTTTTTTCCATCTGATACCCCTAATCATGTAAGGCTGCAATTCACAGTCCATTCTCCCCTCAAGATCTGCTTAGGATCTGTTACAAAATAACTTGTACATCTTGCTTGTCTTTTCATCCGATAGCACAGCTCAAAAATCAATCACATAGTTAGACCGTGAAAACAATGATGTAATATCAATTCTCTTCCGAAACCGGTACCGGCAGACCAAGATGTGTATATGCCAGATCCGTAACCACCCGTCCGGAAGGCGTTCGCATCAAAAAGCCGTTTTTAATGAGATAAGGCTCATAAACATCCTCCAGGGTTCCGGCATCCTCCCCGATCGCAGCGGCCAGGTTGCTCAGCCCCACCGGCCCGCCGGCGAACTTCTCCATCATGGTTGTCAGGATCAGCCGGTCAAGATGATCCAGCCCCATCCGGTCCACATCGAGAAAATCCAATGCCTTCGCCGCAACCGCTCCGGTGATCTCACCATCATACATAACCTGCGCAATGTCCCTGCACCGTTTGAGCAGCCGGTTCGCCAGACGCGGCGTCCCTCTGGACCTTCGGGCAATCTCATCCGCGCCCTTCTCATCAATCGAGACTCCCAGGACATTGGCGGATCGCGTCACGATGGTGGCAAGCTCAGATGGCGTGTAGTACTCCAGATGATGAATGACACCAAAGCGGTCTCTGAGCGGCGCGGTCAAAAGCCCGGCCCTCGTTGTCGCTCCGATCAGCGTAAAGGGCGGCAGGTCGAGCCGGATCGACCTTGCGGCCGCGCCCTTTCCGATCATAATATCAATCGCAAAATCCTCCATCGCCGGATAAAGGACCTCCTCCACCTGACGGTTTAACCGGTGGATCTCATCCACAAACAGGACATCCCCCTCACTGAGGCTGTTGAGAACAGCC
>CAMORF010000122.1 GCA_946623485.1 uncultured Clostridia bacterium | reverse complement strand
CGACAGAGACGGAATCCGAAGCGGCGAAGGGAAGCACAGGAAAATCCGAAGCGGCGAAGGGAAGCACAGGAGAATCCGAAGCGGCGAAGGAGAATACCGGAACAGCTGAAGCGGCAAAGCAGAACGCTGAAAAGGCTGCGGCGGACGGAAAGCCCTTCCAGCCGAACGTGATTTTTGTCATGGATGAGGCCTTCACGGACATGCAGGCTTACATGGACTTTGAGACGGACAAGGAAGTGTGTCCTTTCTTCTCCGGCTTGAAGGAAAACACGATCCGCGGCCTGCTCTATGTGTCCAGCTACGGCGGACGTACCGCCAATACAGAGTATGAGGTGCTGACCGGCGATTCGGTGGGATTTGTGCCGCCATCGTCCACGCCTTATCAGCTTTATATTGACAGTCCGATGCCGAACCTTGACGCGGCGCTGGAAAACCAGGGCTACCGCCATACGGTGGGGATGCATCCCTATCGTCCGTCCGGGTATAACAGGGAAAATGTGTACCGGCTCTTTGGGTTTGACCATCTGATCTTCCTGGACCAGTTCCCGGACGCGGAGCTGATCTACGGGAAGGTGTCGGATGACGCGGATGTTGACCGGATCATCACGGAGTATGAGGCAGCAAAGCTAGAAAGCGACGCGCCGTTCTTTGTCTATAATGTCACCATGCAGAATCACAGCCCCTATATCTGGAACATTGAGGAGCTTCCCGAGGAGGACCGTGTGCATGTGACAGGCGGAACGAAGGACTGCCCGGAGGCGGATCTGTACCTGTCTCTTGCGCATAAATCAGACCAGGCGTTAGAGAAGCTGGTGCGTTATTTTGAACAAACGGATGATCCCACCGTGATCGTATTCTTCGGAGACCACCAGCCATCCCTTCCGAATTCATTTTATAAGATGGTTTATGGCAAGACAAAGGGAGAGATGGATGGCGAGGACCGGATGCGGCTCTATCATTCAAATTATATCATCTGGGCGAATTTTGACATTGAGGAGCAGGAGACAGATCTTAGCGCGAATTATCTGTCGCCTGTGCTGAAGCAGGCAGCGGGCATGGAGCTGACAGGCTATGACCGTTTCCTCCTGAGCCTTCGGGAGGAGCTTCCCATTGTTACATTGAACGGATACTGGGACAAGGACGGAACCTTCTATGAACAGTTGGAGGATCGTTCCTCCCCATGGTATGACCGGCTCCAGGAATATGACATGCTGGTATACAATCATCTGTTTGATGAGAAAAACCGGAATGATGAATTTTACGGCGGAAGCGTTCCGCAGCCGTGACAAACACCCATGGGAACTTTGATCAAAGTTCGGAGGAAAAGGATATTCGAGACAGAAGGATATTCTGGAGAAAAGGATACCCGGGACAAAAGGGTATTCGAGGGAAAAGGATATTTTGGGAAAAGAGAGATTCGAGAAAGGGAGATCGGAAATGGATGTGATCATATGTATTCTGAACCTGTTTTTGGTTCCGTTCCTTTCGCTGTCCATCTGGAGCCGCCGCCGCAAGGAGGAGGTGACGATGTCCGGAACCTGGCTGGTGCGGTACGCGGTTTTTGCAGTGTTTAACATCCTGCTCTCCCATGTGTTCACTTATGCGGTCAGGGCGCTCCTGCACCGTACGATCACGGAGGGAACGGTAAAATACACTGTGATCGCTGCTTTTTCTGCGTTTGTCCTTCCATACCTGTGCGACCTTCTGAATGTCGCATTCTCCAGGACCGGCTTCCATGTGGAGCCGCGCGGCAGGGATGGAATGTGATGATTGCATTTTGAGATTCTGACAATATAATCTGCAAGGGGATTTGCGTTTTCCATAATACAGTTATGTAATTCGCTTACTTCATATAAAGGCTTTGGCTTTAAGGTATAGTTTTCAAGACTTTAGGTTTAAAGGCTTTCGTATTAAAGATTTTAGAGTATTAAAGATTTTAGAGTATTAAAGATTTTAGAGTATTAAAGATTTTAAAGTATTAAAGGTTTTTGATAGTAACAATTATGAATATAACTTCCATGCAGTTCGTGGTGTTCTGCACCCTACTCACCATTCTGTATTATGTGCTGCCGGGATCCATCCAGTGGATCCTGCTGCTTGTATTCAGCTTGTTTTTTTATACCAGGGCGGGATATCCCGCGCTGGCATTTTTGCTTGTCACGGCGGTGGCTGCTTTTGGGACGGCTCTGTGGATGGAGCGGGAAAATGAACGTGCCAGGGCTTTGGCTGCCGCGTGCGGGGACCGCGCCGGGAAGGCGGCATGCAGGGAAGCATCCAGGAAGAAGAAAAAACGTGTATTTATCCTGATGTGCATCCTGACCTTCGGAATCTGGATCGTGACGAAATACAGCGGAATGCTTTTGGATACGTTTGCGCCGATTCTGCCTGCCGGGACGGCAGGGACAGCCCGGACCTTCCTGGACCGGATGATTGTCCCCCTCGGAATCTCGTTCTACACATTTACCTGTGCCGGCTATGTGATTGACGTGAGCCGGAAAAAATACATGGCGGAGAAAAATCCTCTGAAATTTCTGCTCTATGTTTCCTTTTTTCCTCACATTATCCAGGGACCGTTCAGCCGTTTTGACCGGCTGGGAAAGACCCTCTTTGTGCCCCACCGTTTTGACTGGGAACGGATGTCGCAGGGGCTTGGCCGGGTGGTATATGGATACTGCCAGAAGCTTCTGGTCGCGGATAAGCTTGCGCCGACCATCAGCACGATCCTGGCGAATCCGTCTGCGACACCGGGGGTATATCTGTTTTTCACGATCCTTGGCTATGGGATCCAGCTGTATGCGGACTTTGCCGGATACATGAATATCATGTGCGGACTTTGCCAGGTGCTGGGGATCGAGCTGGAAGAAAACTTCCGCCAGCCGTATTTCGCGGTATCCATCCAGAACTACTGGAAGCGCTGGCATATCACTCTTGGAAACTGGTATTCGGATTATGTCTTTTATCCGGCATCCATGGGGAAGACTGCCCAGAAGATCGGGCGCATGGCCAGGGAACGCTTCGGCGCCCGGATGGGAAAGCTTCTGCCCAGTTATTTTGCCATGGTATTCGTGTGGACGCTCACCGGCCTGTGGCACGGCGCCAGCTGGACCTTTGTTGTCTGGGGCTGGCTGAACTTTGCGATCATTGTGTTCAGCATGCAGGCATCGCCGGCGTATGACTGGCTGAAGGCGAAACTGCACATCAATGACAAGCGCATTTTCTGGAGAATCTTCCAGGTCATCCGGACGGTTCTGCTGGTGAGCCTGCTTCGGATTTTCTATTGCAGCCCGACGCTTGGGGCGGCAATTGATTATATCCGGATGATGTTTTCTTCGAACTGGAGACTGCTGTTCACCTCTCCAGTGGGCGTGCTGACGACCGCATGGGCAGGCACGTCAGTGGCTTTGAAATACATCCTTGCGGGGACGCTGGCGATTTTTATTGTGGACCTTGTGAAGGAGAGCGGGAAGCAGTTCCGGATCCCGATGCCGGTCCGGATGGTTGTATGGGGCGTATTGCTCTGCCTGCTGATGGTTGGCGGGGGACATGGAGACGCGGCGATTGGAGGGTTTATGTATGCACAGTTCTGATCGTGGCCGGAAGAAATATTTATACAGGGTGATTGGTCTGGCGATCATCATTGCGGTTGTGCTTTGCGCGGAATATGCGGCCCGATGGAGCTTTGATGCAGTCAGGAACGCCGATTATTATAATTATGACATCAAGAAGCTGAAGGCTGAGAACGCGGACGTTGGCATGATTGTGGTTGGCGCGTCCCAGGTCTACCATGCGTGCAATCCGGATATCATTTCCGGGGAGCTTGGGATCGGGGAGGTGATTGACTGTGCCACTGCCAGCGGCCAGTGTGACGGTACCTATTACATGCTCCGGGATCTTCTGCGGAATTTTACTCCGAAATATGTAGTGATGGAGCTGCCGTGGCTGAAATTTCTGAAGAAGACGGACCGTTCGGTTGAGCGGGGCAGCCTTCTGGCGGCGGACTGCCTGCCGATGATGGATAAGCTGGACTACGCGATCCACTGCTTCAGGCCGTACATGTATATGAACCTGCTTTCTTTGTACCGGTTTGGCGGGCAGGTCTGGGGAACCAGCCAGCTGATTGACAATTACAGGGCGAGAAAGGCGGTTGTGGAAGGAAACTGGGTGGATGAGTCGGAGCGCACCTATCGGAAAAACGGGTTTTGCTGGTATACCAGGACACCGAAGCAGGGCACTCTGGACACGAAGCCGGATAATGTATTTTCCGAGGAGCTTCTGGATGAGCGGGAAAGAAGCTACATGCTGAAGATGTATGAGATGTGCCGGGAGAAGGGCATCCAGGTGATCTGGGTTACGCTTCCTTCTTCCCTGTCGGAGATCTACGGGGTCCAGAATTATCAGGCCTCCATTGATTACAGCACGGCGTTTGCAAAGGAAACCGGATGCCCGTACCTGAATTTCAGTTATTGGAAGGGGCGTGAGGAAACCTTCCCTGATTCGGTTTTTTCAGACCGGCAGCATCTGAATGGAGAAGGCTCGGTCATTTTCTCGAAGATCTTTTGTGATGTTTTGAAAATGACCATGAATGGGGAGGATACCAGTTCTCTGTTTTATCAAAACCTCGACGAGATGAAGAAGGACGTGCACCGGATCGTTGCAGCCACTGCCGTGGCCGTGCGCAATGGAGATGGGACAGTGACCGTGCATATGGGAAGCTTCCAGAATGACGATGTCATACCGGAATACCGGCTTCTATTGACGCGTAAGAAGAGGTTTGCCGTGAAACTGGCAAACTGGCAGGAAGACACGACCTTTACCTTCCAGGAGTCTGAACTGCCGGCGAAAGCGAAGCTGCGGCTTGAGGTCAGACAGAAGGGGAAGAAGAAGGTGGATGCTTACATCAAGAATATTATCATTGGAGACCCGATTCCGGCGCAGGAGGAAACATAGGATGTATGGGATCATTGGAGATCCGATTGCATTGCAGGAGGAAACATAGGATGGATGTATGGGATCATTGGAGATCCGATTGCATTGCAGGAGGAAACATAGGATGCATCGGATCATTGGGGCTCTGATTGCAAAGCAGGAGGAAACATACAATGCCGGAAATCAGAAATCAGGCTGGGACAATTGCAGAAGCGGTTTTTCTGCATGCAGGCAGCAGGCCGGAAGCGTATGCGCTGGTTGACAGGAATGGTCCGGTGTGTTATCGGCAGCTGTGGGATCGGATCTGTGCCTGCGCGGCAGTGCTGCAGGAGCTTGGCGCCGGAAACGGCAGCCGGGTTGTGATGGAGTGTACGCAGGATGTGACATTTGTGGCGGTGAACCTGGCGTGCCAGCTGGCAGGCGCGATTTTTGTCGGCGTAGAGCGGAAGGTTGCGGTGGGGCGGCTGGAAGAGATTCTCCGCCAGACAGAGCCGGTGCTGCTCCTGACGAACCGGGCGGTTGCGCTTTCCATCGCTGTAAAGACGCATCTGGTGGAGAAAGAATTCAACGCGATTGTGAACGATAAGCTTGCAGAAGCTGCACAGCAGGGCGCGGCGGAAGAAACCGGGAAGGTTCCGATACCATACGGAGGACAGTCAGCAGAAACTGCGAAGGAGCCTGGGGCATACAGGGAACAGTCCGCAGAAGCTGCGAAGGAGCCTGCGCTATGCGGGGAACGGCTGGAAGGGACTGCGGATGACTGGGACGCTGTGGTCCGGAGGCTGGACAGCGAGGCAATTGCCGAAATCATGTTCTCGACCGGGACAACCGGGAAAACAAAGGGCGCAGTCATGACGGGCAGGGCCAATGTGGCGAATGCGCAGAATATCATCGATGGCGTAAGGATGGAGGCGGATGCGGTGGAGATGATCCCGCTTCCGGTCAATCATGCCCACGGAATCAGGACGGTATACGCGCACCTGCTGAACGGGAGCTGCGCGCTCATCGCGAACGGAATCACATTTCCCCGAGTCCTTCTGGATATGATGCAGAAGTATGGGGCAAATGCAATAGACCTTTCTCCCAGCGCGGCGCAGATGCTCATCAATACCTCCGCGCGGAAGCTGAAGGAAATCGCGCCGGGGATCCGGTATGTGGAAGTGGGGACGGCGTTCCTGCCGGAGGCAACCAAGTCGATGCTCCGGGCGTGCTTCCCGAACTCCCGCCTGTATAATTTCTACGGGTCATCTGAATCCGGCAGGACATGCTGCCTGGAATTCAGCAGCGGTATGGAAAAGCCGGGATGCATAGGACGGCCTGTGCCGAATGCGAGGTTTGCGGTACTCGATGAAAGCGGGCATCCCATGCAGTCGGACGCTGCGCATACGGGCAGGCTTGCCAGTGCGGGTCCGATGAACATGTCGGGCTACTGGAAGGAGCCGGAGCTGAGCGCGGAGACGCTGCAAAATGGGTATGTCCTGACGGCTGATGTCGCATACATCGATGAAGATAGATGCATCTACGTCCTCGGAAGGCAGGATGACGTGATTGTTTATAAAGGGATCAAGATTTCGCCGGAAGAGATTGAGGAAGCGGCAAAGGGCTGTGACCTGATTGCCGATTGTGCATGTATCCCTGAAGCGGATGAACTTGCGGGCCAGGTTCCCAGGCTGTTTGTGGTTCCCCGGGACAGGGAGGCATACCGTGAGGATGAGGTCTTCGCATACCTGAAAAAACATATCGATGACAATCGGATGCCAAGGACAATTGAAGTAATCGATGCGATCCCCCGTACCTACAATGGAAAAATCCTGCGGCGGGAGCTGCGGAGCAACGGAGCGATCCATATGTCATAGCCGAGAGCGATTCGAACGTTATAGCCGGGAGCGATCCGAATATCATAGCCGAGTGTAATTTGTACGTCATTGTTGGGAGCGAAAGGGATAGGTTCGTCTCCGCATCAGG
>CAMORF010000121.1 GCA_946623485.1 uncultured Clostridia bacterium | reverse complement strand
CTATGTAACCGAATCCTGCCCTGCGGGATCGGTAAAAAAGGCAAGAAAGATGAGCAGTGATTCATGAGCAGATCCTAATCCCCCGGCGATTCATTTCCACCCAGTAAAAACTTCTGCTCAAACTCCTCCACCGGCATCGGTTTCGCGAACAGATAGCCCTGGAACAGCTTGCAGCCCATCTTTGCCAGCAGCTCATACTGCTCTTCTGTCTCAATGCCTTCTGTCAGCGGTACAAGCCCCAGCTCCGTCATCATGTTAATTACGTTCCGGAGGATGGTGGATGTCCGTGATACCTCCTTCATATCGTTCACAAACATCATGTCGATCTTAATGATATCGACCGGCATGTTCTTCAGCATGTTCAGGGAAGAATATCCGCTTCCAAAGTCGTCCATCTCAACCACAAAGCCGGCATCCTTCAATTCCCGCAGCGTTTCAAACCGCTCGGAGCTGTCTTCCATCATCATGGTCTCCGTGATCTCTACCCGGAGCCTGGAAGCCGGAATTCCCGTTTCATCGACGATCTTCCGCAGTTCCTTCCCCACGTCCATAAAGTAAAAGTCCTTCGGTGAGATATTGATGGAAATGAACAGGTCGTCCCTTCCCAGCTTCTCGGCCCACCGTTTCAGGATCTCAGCGGAGCAGTGCCACATATGCCTGTCCACATCCGCAATCATCCCATTCTGTTCCAGGCAGGGAATGAAGCTCGCCGGAGGCATGAATCCCCGCTCCGGGTGAATCCAGCGGACCAGCGCCTCCGCGCCGATCACCCTTCCCGTCTTATCCACGATTGCCTGCAGATAAGGGCGGACCTGGCCGCTCCGGATGGCTCCCGGAAGCTCAAGCGTGATCTCCTGGCTGTGCAGTACCCTGTCGCGCATCTCATCATCATACAGGATGATATGCTTCTTATAGTCATTCTTGATGGTTTCCAGCGCGATATTTGCGCGGTCAAACATGACAGACACATCAATCTCCGGCTCTGTCACCTGGTAAACGCCCTCATGAATCACCACCCGGTGAGAGACGGTTCCGTTATCGATGACGAACTCAGACATATATTTCTCTGCCCGGCCAATGTCGAACTCTCTCTCGGAAAAGCAGAAACCGAAGGCGTCTCCGCCGATTCGCCCGTAAAGGGCACCAGGAGGCAGGTTGTTCCTGAGATTCCCGGCAACACACTGAAGGGTAAAATCCCCGAATTCATTTCCGAAGATATCATTCACCAGCTTGAAATTGTTGATGTCCATGTACGCGACATAAAAGGTGGTTTCCGGATTCTGCTGTATCCGCTCCCTGGTCCGTTGATAGAGATATTCCTTCGTGTAAAGGCCCGTGAGCGAATCGTGGTTGGCAATATAACGTTCTCTTTGCAGTTCCTTCACGCTCTCTGTTTCATCCTGCAGGCTCAGGACAGAACCGGTGGGCCTTTTCCCGGAATCAAGCACCGTATGCTTTACCAGATTATAATAACGGTCCCTGAGCTGC
Organism: uncultured Clostridia bacterium; assembly: GCA_946623485.1. Taxonomy (GTDB): domain Bacteria; phylum Bacillota; class Clostridia; order Lachnospirales; family Lachnospiraceae; genus Porcincola. The sequence continues at coordinate 5,406 of CAMORF010000121.1, read as the reverse complement.
CGCTGGCATTTCCAGTCGTTCTTCTCCAGTTCCAGTCCCGGAAACAGTTCTTTAAGTCTTTCCGTGCTGCGGCTTACCTGCTTTTCCTGTATGCCGATGCACGCCAGCCCATGCTCATCCGCCCATACACATTTCCCATTATCATCAAAAAGGAAAAGGCCATCCGTCAGCCCGGACGCGACATCCGCAAGCAGATGGTCCAGAAGGCGCATGGGCCTGTAATACAGGGAAAAATAAAATACCAGGATTCCAAACACGCCATAAGCAATAACCGTCCTCTTTACAGGAGTCCGGGAAAAAAGATAGAACAGCTCCCAGCATCCTGTAAACATCAGAAGCAGGAACATAATGGAGTATTTTTCAGAATAAATCCTGACCCCCCTGAATGCCTTTCCCAGCAGGATGAAGAGCACAGCGGCCATGAAGGCATAGACAAGCCCCAGATGAAGGTTCCTGCCAAAATAAGAATTCACATTGTAGTACGGAGCCCCGTACGCCATCTCCATCTGGGGAGAAAATGCATGCCCGAAAAACGGGTTGCACAAAAGCTGGACAATATCAAGCGCCACACAAAGGATGGTAATCCTGTGCCAGCTTTTCATCCATGTCATCCCGCAGTACTGAAGCGTAAAATCAAGCAGGCAGTACATGGTAATGTCAATCCCGCACGCATACAGATACCTTCCTGTCAGGGATACCCATTCCACCGTCCCGACAATGATGAGAAGGTTCCCAACCATGGGAGGCAGAAGGGCATACAGGAAATTCGTCACCTTCGGTGCGATGTCCTTCTCTGAGCGACGGGCGATCCAGGCACAAATCACTACGGCCACCGACACTGCCGCCACCATCATAGCAATTGCATTACGCATCTCACTTACCCATGTGCATGTATATAAACAACAAAACTATTCAGTTCCCCTGCAGGTATGCATCTCACTCAAAACGGAGATCCTTAGGCTGGTTTCAATGAGCCAACACAACACAAGATGTCTCCGGACATCATCCATCCGAAGCACAGAACGTTACATACAGCAGGGGTGCTGGATAGCTATAGTAGTATCAGTATAGGGGATAATAGATATTTATACAAGTGGGCGATGACTCATTTTTGTGTATCATAATAAAAATCCCCCCACACAGGCAGGTCAGCCATCGGATGTGGAGGGATTTTTCTTTCTCTTGCTTCACTATTGTGCTACCGGCATCCTCACCTGAATAGCCTCGTTGTCTATGATATAGGAATAATCATAATCAATATATAAGCAGGAAACCATTGTCATCCTACGCTGCCTGCACATTCAGACCTGAAGCTGCTGTTTCTGCTTCCGCTGTCATTGCTTCTTCTGCCGCTGTCACTGATTTTTCTGCTGCCTCTTCTGCTTCTGCCACAGCAAGATCATCCTCCGTGACCGGCCGGATGATATTGCCATACGAGTCCAGATAGTCGTCGATCTGAATCCTGCCATTTTTCACCAGCTCTGCGACACGTGCATGCTTTCTTTCATCCCAGCTGCAGCCGACGAGCTTCCAATTCGCATTTTCTTCCGTAATATCCTCTACCGTGAATTCCGCGATCCCATCCTGGCCTTTGACCCCGATCACATTCATCACGTAATCCATGACCATGTCTCTCACGCTGCCGACGCTGCCGCCCACATCAATCTGTACCAGCTCAGGAAGTTCATCCTCTTCTCCAAATACCGATCCCTTTGTCAGCAGAAAGATACTGGCAAGATAATTGTTGGTGACTACATCATATTTTTCATCCGGATCCAGGCTGGAACCGTCTTCAAGCGTCAGATTACGGATCCTGCTGCCGACAGGCTGTGACAGATCCACCTCATACTTCAGCCCGCTGAACATGACATAATTGTAAGGCTTGAACACCGGATCAAAAGAAACCGTAAGGTCACCCTCCTGCCAGGTATTAAAGAATCCTGCAGAATATTCCATCCACTTCTTGATCTGGCCGCCTGTCATGCGAAGCTGGTATAGTGTATTCTGGAATCTGAATACATTTGAGAAATCTTTTCTTTTGATATCCCCCTGTAAAAGATTCGCGGATCCAGAATGCAAAGCTGACCCGGAGATCCTGCATCCCGAATAATGCATCTGGGCATCATTGATCAGATGGATCAGCGCTGTATCCTGCAGCTTGCTTTGCGGGATACCCGGAATCTCATCCTCTGGTACCAGGGAAGCATTGGAAAGCCGCGCGACTACCTGATTCGCATATTCCTTTGACCTGGCATCGGCCTCCCTGATCAGCGCATCCTCAGTGATCCTGGAATCAGCCGGATAGTCAGCCGCCATAATAAATTCATTTTCCCGCCCTGTTAAGGAATAAGAACCGTCTTTTTTCCCCAGAGTCAGGGTGACAACATTGGCAGTCTTGCCTGAATCCAGATTCTCGGTAACAAGAACACCGTTGATTACCTTCTCTTCTTTTTTATGTCCATGGGAAGCGAGAATCAGATCAAGCTCCGGCACCGTTTCCGCGAGCTTTGCAGCGCCGGAGTCCTCCGCTCCGATTACACCTCCAAGCCCCATATGGCATGCTGCAATCAGGACATCCACCTGATCACGCAGCTCTTTCGCATATCGGCTAACCTCCTCCACAGGATCCGTTACGGTCATTTCCCCTTTTTCCAAAACCATCTTATCCCATATCGTAATGCCCTGTGTGACCACACCTATGATACCGATCTTTACACCAGCCCTTTCCACTATGGCATAAGGTTTCCCGAGGCTTCTCCCGTCTTTATAGAAAACATTCGCGCAGAGCACATTACAGTCATACTGTCCGATCATCTTGTCCAGGATATCCATTCCAAAATCAAACTCGTGGTTGCCCGGCACCCAGACATCATAATTCATCAGCTTCTGGGCCCGCACTGCGGGGTGCTCCCTGTCACCGAAGAACTGCTCAGACGAATTCCCCTGAAAGGTATCGCCGACATCGATGAGTATCGTATTCTGATCTGCCAGCTCATTGACCGCAGAAGATATCTGCGCCAGGCTTCCGGAATCATCCGGAGCATCCAATGCATAATCATAAGGAAGTATCTTTCCATGGATATCGCTGGTACAGATAATTTTAATCTGCACCGGTTCTTCAACATCCTGCTGTCCCACGCTCTCCGCGTATCCAGGCAAAGCAATCATGAATGCCAGAATAAGACAGATCAAAAGAATGATATTAATTCTTCTTTTATCCATACACGCTCCTTCCGAAACAGGGGACGGTTCTCCGTTTCACGCTCAAGTGAATTGTTTACAGGGTGGAACAGGGGACGGCTGATTTTCTTGCGGCACAGGCTCTGATATGTTTCCCATATTCTGTATTGTCCATGCCCTGCGCCAGGATCAGAAGCTGCTGCGCATCGATCAGCCCCCTGTCGGCCGCTGCTTCCTTGGATCTTCCATACATATCTCATTCCCAACTACAACTGTGTGATTATTATTGTTTATGAATAATTATAAGCTATTCGACAATATAATTCAATATAACAAGGGGACGGTTCTCCGTTTCATCCGCCTGTGATGAAACGGAGAACCGTCCCCCCTTCCACTTGCCGGGTTTCATCGTCCATGATAAACTAATGACATAACTTCCTGATAATCAATTTTCCATCTATTGCAGCTGAAGTTGCATGGGCAACCACTCAATTTACTTAGTCCTGTCCAGTCGTGTCGCCGATGAAGAGATTCATCATACCCATTCACAGTGAGGAGTATTATATGAAGGCAGATCAGATTATTAAAAACGCAAAAATCTTTACATCAAACAAAAACCATTTACATGCGACCGCTCTTGCGGTGAAAGACGGCAAGTTTGTCTATGTCGGCGACGAGGCCGGACTTGCAGACTTTGAGGGCGAGGTCACGGATCTTGGCGGAAAGTTCATCATGCCCGGGCTCATCGACAGCCATGTCCATGTGACTACAGGAGTCGGGTTTGAGTACGCAGACCTTGGGCTGCGTTTTGAATGCGACGGCAAACAGGATGCTCTGAACTTCATGGCGAAGTTTATAAAAGAAAATCCCGGTCAGGAGCGTTACCGTTTCTTCCTGGAGAGGAAGTACCTGAAAGGGGAGGATCTCACGATGGACGACCTCGATGCGATCTGCCCGGATGCGGAGATCGTGGTTCTGGAAGGCGAGGTGCACAGCAACTGGGCGAATTCCAAAGTCTACGAGCTTCACGGCATCACGGACGAGACGCCGGATCCCGTGCCGGGACTTGCCTATTATGTACGCAAGGATGGACATCTGACCGGCAACTCCTTCGAGTCTGCAAGCTGGGTATTCGTCTTTGACAGCCTGAAAAACCTCTCAGATGAGCAAATCGAGGCTGCCGTCACGCGTTGGATTGACTATTGTAAAAAAGACGGTGTGAGCTGCGTTTTTGACGCCGGTTTCCCCATGCACAACTGGCTTCATGAAAAAATCTATGCGGTTTTACGCAAACTGGACAAAGAGGGAAGACTGCCGGTTTATATCGACGGATGCTATGTGCTTACCATACCGACACTTATGGAAGAAGCGCTGGATGAGGTAAAGCGTTTCCACCGCGAGTTTAATACGGAGCATCTGAAGGTACACACCCTGAAGATATTCATGGACGGTACCTTAAAGATTGAGACCGCAGCGCAGATCACGCCTTACGTGGATACCGGCGCGACTGGAGCCACGGCGTTCAATGCAGAGCAGATTGCACTGATCCTGAAAGAGCTCAACGAAGCCGGACTTGATCTGCATGTGCACACGGTCGGCGAGCGTGCGTCCCACATTATTCTGGACGGTGTGGAGATGGCCCGGAAAGAGCTGGGAGATGACTATCATGTGCGCGTCACCTGCGCTCATCTGGAGATTCAGGACGACGCTGATCTTTCCCGTTTTGCAAAGCTTGGCGTCTTCGCCAACTTTACGCCCTGGTGGCATACCGGCGGAGACTTTTTTGCACCTATACTCGGAGATCGTGCGGATAAGATGTATCGCTGCAAGACAATCTGGGACTCAGGCGCACTTGTAGCCTGGTCAAGTGACAATGTTGTGTACGGAGACTTTACGACCTGGAGACCCTGTCTTGGCATGGAAATCGGAATGACACGCTGGATCAACGAGAAGACGGTTGCTCCCGAATACAACCAAACCGCGCATGAATATCCACCGGCAGACGAGAAAATGAGCATCGAGGAGATGCTGCTGGGCTACACGATCAACGGTGCCATCCAGCTGGGCATCGAGGATACCAGAGGCTCCATCGAAGTCGGCAAGGCAGCGGACTTTTTGGTCTACGACAACGACCTGCTTACACAGGAGCATGAAGGCTTCAGCCGCAACAAGCCAACAGAGGTGTATTTTGGCGGAAAGAAAATGAACTGAAGACAGATTGCCCTG
>CAMORF010000120.1 GCA_946623485.1 uncultured Clostridia bacterium | reverse complement strand
CAGCTCAGGCTGTAAGACGATGCCAAGGATAATGATCGCGATGCGCAATCCCTGGTTAATGATATAGATCAGGGTGGCCATCTGCAGCAGGTAGATGACCGCAAGCGCAGCCGCTATCACCATGATTCCCCGAAGCAGCGTCCAGGCATGAGAGCTCTGGATCCAGTTCAGGAGCCGGTATACCAGCCATGCCAGGATCAGGATCTCCAGGATATCGATCAGGGTCACTGTCACATTCGGCAGGTTCATCCGTGTAAGGTATGTGTTGACCCTGGTTATGAAGGCATTGACCCAGGAAAACATCCTCGCCTTCCTCCTCTTTTCGGCACAGTTCCAGCAAGTGTCAGTGGCAGTATACCACACAACGGTGGCTTCGTCATCATCGGACATGGATCCCATTCACCATGACTTCATCCGTGATCGGGATAACGATGCATTTCCTTCCGTCAATCAGGCGGGTCTCCACCAGGTCTGTCCGGTCCGGGCTGACAGTAATGGTGACATCCGGCGTATGCACTTCAAATTTTGCCTTTGCGCTCACATTGGAAGCCAGGATTGTACTGTCTTTTCCGATGTTCTCCTCATAAGCCGCCTCCAGCCCTTCCAGGGCATCCTCCGCGACGCCGGCCTTGCTGAGGATGATCCTGACATCTCCCAGTCCCAGGCTGTCCGGATCCGGATCGTCCTCATGTTCTTCCTTCCGTTCCTGGAGCGCCTCATGAATCTCCTTCACCGTCTCAAAATCACATTTTTCCCCGAGGGACTGCTCCACAACCAGGTCAAAGGCTTCCTTCTGAAGCCCCGCCGACAGCGGCGACTGACAGCCAAGCAACGCATCGGTGAATTCAAAGTGGAGATCCTCCGGATTCTTGGAATAATAGAGGCAGGAATGAATGTCATTTCCCCTTCCGGTAAAGGACGGAAACAGGATTCCGACGGCAGGCATCCCGACAATCCAGTCACGTTCACGGCTCCGGAAGGATGTCGTCTCCCTGTCATAGGAAAGGGCCGGCTTTGCCAGGTCAACCGGGCAGATCACAGCCTGGAAATAATCATATACCTCCTCCGAGGCATCATACATCTCGATCTGGTCCGTTCCCCGGCCTGGCACATCATAGGCATTCGCGATCAGGAGAATCAGGTAATTTTCCGGCGTCACATACCCCTCGATCACCTTGTCATAAAACTGGTTCAGGAGATCCTCATCCTCCAGATGGCTCTGGCGAAGCCGGTACAGGAACTGCTGCTTCCCGCCTTCCGCTTCCTCCTCGTTCGGAAACTCCATGTCCAGAAGATTCTTCCCGACCGTCCCGGAAAGGCTTTTCCGGAAGATCTCCAGATATTTAAAAACCGCTTCCTCCTCCAGAAGCCCAAAGCTTTGCGAAAAAGTGGTGATCTTCTCCTTTTCCGCGCTCACATAGCATCCCGCAATCCTGGTGATGGTCTCCTTCGTCGGAAGAAGCAATTTCTTGATCTCCGCGATTTCCTTCTTGTTCATAATTCATTTTCCTCCCCTGAATGATAGCGCACGGGATATCCGTGCCCTGAATAATCATAACCTTGGCCTGTGGAATCGGAAAAAAGACAAGCAAGATCATACGTTTTCTGAACAGATCTATAACCTTAACCGAATCCTGTTCTGCTGGATTCGGAGAAAAAACAGGAAAGGTGAGCAGATTACGCTGGAATGCTGGTATTTTTTCCGTCAAAAATGTATGATGGAAATGAGAGTACGCATGTCAAGTCCATGGAAAAAAACGCAATTCGTTCCGCCCTGCACCATCCCGCCCTGCACCGCCTGGCGCAAAGCTTCCCTGCACGTGTCTTTTCGATCTTTCTCGATTTTCTGTTTCCTCCGCGCTGCCCGGTCTGTGAAAGGATCCTGCTCCCCTCGGAGGGCCTGGTCTGCGCGAAATGCCGCCGGGATCTCCCCTATGTCCGTGAGCCGATGTGCATGCGCTGCGGAAAGCAGCTCAATGATCCGGTCAAAGAATACTGTCCGGACTGTGAAACCCGGCCGCACCTGTACGAGGAAGGAAGAGCGGTCTTCCTCTATGAAAAAGGCATCCGCCTGTCCGTAAACCGGCTGAAGTTCGAGAACAGACGCGAGTACATTCCATTTTACGCAGACTGCCTTAGCCGCCTCCTCCTTGCGTGGCAGCCAGTCTGGAAAGCCGCATGCCTGGTTCCCATCCCGATGCACCCGAAAAAGCGCGCGGCGCGGGGATTTGACCAGGCGCTTCTCCTCGCCCGTTCCCTTTCAAGACTGAGCGGCATGCCGGTCGAGGAGCATCTCCTGATCCGGACCAGGATGACCGAATCCTCAAAAAAGCTGGGACGGACCGAGCGCAGAAAAAACCTGCGCGGCGTGTTCAAAGCCAATACGGCCAGGCCAATCCCGGAATCCGTAATCCTGATTGATGACATATACACCACCGGTGCAACCATGGATGAAGCGGCACGCGCCCTACGCAAAGCAGGCGCAGGGCGCGTCTATTTCCTCACCCTGTGCATCGGAAGGGGCGCAGGATGAATCCGGATCTGTGCGCCATTTTACCCTGCAATCGCGCGCGCGGCGCTGATGACAACCGGAATCGTAATCATGCTCAAAAGCGTTGACACGACAAAAACCTGGGATGAAAACCTGAAATCCTTATCGTAACGCAGTGCCATCATGGTACCCGTTGTCGCTGCAGGGCACGCTGCCGGAATCAGGATCGCGTAGAATATCTTATCATTCATCGGAACCACATTCCTTGCCAGAAGCAGCAGGGCAAATGTCACGGCCGGCGCCACAAACAGCTTCAACATCGTCACAATCCAAAGCTTTGGCTTTTTCAGCACGCCGGAAAGCCCTGTCTCCGCCAGTACAATTCCTGCGACGATCATCCCCAGAGGGGTATTCATCGCCCCGATATAACTGATCGCGCTCCGCACATGTGCCTCGATGGGGATCTGCAGGGCGAAAATCACAATTCCGATCACTGTGCAGATGACATTCGGCGAGAGCAGCCCCTTCACAACCTGCCCAAGGGAGGTCTCCCCTGTAACCTCGATCAATCCATGGGTCCAGATCAGGACGTTGAAAGCAATCATATACCCGGTCATGTACAGGACCGCTTCCGCCCCGAACACAGAAGAAACCAGCGGGATCCCCATAAAACCGCAGTTGCTGTATACGGCAAGATATCGTTCCATCCCGCTGTCCGGATCATCCTCTTTTTTTCTCAGAAGCAGGCTGGTGGCAGCAATGGCTGCAAAATGCGACACAAACCCCAGCGCAATCGAGATCGCCAGCCCCTGCAGGATCTTTGGGCTGTATTCCATGGAAGTCAGCGTATCCAGCAGCATGGCCGGTGTCACGATCAGCAGCAGGATATTCGAGATCGAACGGTTTCCCTCATGATCCGCCAGATGCGTTTTGTAGATTACATAACCGACAAGGATCATCAAAAACATGATGATCGTCTGGCCGGATAGTATTTGAAACATGATTCCTTACATCCTTTCCGGTGCTGAAAATCCAAGCAGGTCAATTCCCTGTCCAAGCACGCCAAGCGTCAGGGACAGCAGAGCAATGTAGGACTCCTTCTGTGCCGCAAGGGGCTCAGACAGGATCTTTGTCTCATGGTAGAACCGGTTAAACTGGTTTGCCAGCTCATACAGATATCCGCAGATCTTGTGCGGAGCAAGCTCCGTGCCTGCCTGAAGAACCGACGGGGCAAAGGCGGTCAGAGACAGGCCAAGGGATTTCTCGCTTGCGCCGGCCGACGGAAGGATCTGAAGGCTGCCCAGGTCTTCCATTGTCTTTCCGCTCTCCTCCAGGAACCTTCTGAGGATCGACTTGATCCGTACCATGGTATAGAGGATATAGGGACCGGTATTCCCTTCAAAGGAGGTGAACTTATCCGTATCAAAAATGTAATCCTTGGAGGCCTGGTTTGACAGGTCTCCGTACTTAATGGCCGACAGGGCCACAACCCTGGCGGTCTCCTTTGCCTCCTCTGGATCTGCCTCATGATTCTCCAGAATCTTGCGCAGCATCTCCTCATTGATGTCAGCAATCAGGTTTTCCAGGCGCATCACGCCCCCGTCCCTGGTCTTAAATGGTTTCCCGTCCTTGCCGTTCATCGTACCAAAGCCCAGGAAGGTCAGCTGCGTGCCCTCCTCCACAAGCTTTGCCTTGCGGGCGCAGCGGAATACCTGGGTAAAATACAAATCCTGCCGTTTATCGACCACATAGATAATGTGATCCGGTTTCCATTTCTCCATCCGCATGACGATCGTCGCAAGGTCTGTCGTATTGTAAAGAGACGCGCCGTCAGACTTCAGGATCATGCAGGGCGGAATCTTCTTTGTATCCGATTCTTCCGCGACATCCACGACCAGCGCCCCCTGGTCAAGATGGGCATACCCTTCCTTCTTCAGGTAATCCACCAAGGCCGGAATATATGGCTGCGCGTCAGATTCCTTCTTCCACAATTCAAAGGATACATCCAGGCTGTCATAATTCTTTTTCAGGTCCGCGATCGAGACATTAAGGATATGCTGCCAGATGGCCCGGCAGCCACGGTTCCCATGCTGCAGCTGCTCCGTCGCCTTCAAGGCTTCGCTCCGGAATGCCTCATCCTCTTTGGATCTCTTGCTGGCCTTCGGATAGATCTGCTCCAGTTCGGAGATGGTAAATGGTGCCTCAGCGGGATATTCTCCTTCATAGCTTTCATCAAAATAAGGAAGGTCCGGCTGTTCTTCCTTGAGCTGCGTGATGATCAGGCCCATCTGAAGCCCCCAGTCTCCGAGATGGACGTCTCCGATCGTATCATGTCCGAGGAATCGGAGAATCCGCTTGACACTCTCCCCGATCACGGCTGACCGCAGATGGCCGACATGAAGCGGCTTAGCCACATTGGCCCCGCCGTAATCGATGATGATCTTTTTCCTGTCCTCCGCCTCCGGAACACCGAACCTGGCATCCGTTCTCATCCCGTTCAGGTAGCCGGCCAGATAGCCGGCGGACAGCTTCAGGTTCAGGAATCCCGGCGCTGCAGCCTCAACACTCTCCAGCGCATCGCAGCCATCGAGCACCTGAGCCACTTCCTGCGCGATTAAGATCGGTGCCTTGTGGTAGCGTTTTGCGCCAGCCATCGCACCGTTGCACTGATACTCGCAAAGATCCGGGCGGTTTGACAATGTCACCTTCCCGAGCTCCCTGTCATACCCTGCCAGTTCAAATGCCTCTGATACATAATTTCCGATCAGATCCAGAATCTGTTCCATGTTCCTCATGCCCTCCGATCTCACTTCAGGGACGAAGTACTCTCCGCCCCGCTTATTGCCTCATGGGCGAAATCCCCCTTCGCCCGCGTTTTTTCTCTAATCTTCATGAATCCAGTCCAGGTAGGACCGGACCTCTTTTTCATAGCCGTTTTCCGATGGTTCATAAAACCTGACATCCCCAAGTTCCACAGGCAGGTACCGCTGCCTGGAAAAATGCTTCGGGAAATCATGCGCGTACTCATATCCGATTCCGCGCCCCAACCGGGTGCTCCCTTCATAATGCGCGTCCTGCAGATAAGGCGGGATGGTGTACTGATTGGACTGTACCGCCTTTTTCGCTGCGAAGATTGCCTCCGTGCAGGAATTGCTTTTCGGGCTCACTGCCACGCATACGGCAGCATGCGCCAGAATCAGCTGGGATTCCGGAAGGCCGATCCGCTCTACAGCCTGCGCGGCCGAGACAGCCACCACCAGCGCCTGCGGATTCGCCATCCCCACGTCCTCCGACGCGCAAATCATAATCCGCCGGGCGATAAACCGGATATCCTCCCCGGCCTCCAGCATCCGCGCCAGATAAAATACGGCAGCATCCGGATCGGACCCCCGCATGCTCTTGATGAAAGCAGAGATGGTATCATAGTGCTGATCCCCGTTCCTGTCATACCTTGTCACACGCTTCTGGATACATTCCGCCGCAACGTCCAGCGTGATATGGATCAGCCCGTCATCGGAACGGGGTGTAGTCAGGACGCCGAGTTCCAGCCCATTTAACGCGCTTCTTGCGTCCCCGCCGGAGGTATCTGCCAGGAAAGAAACCGCATCCTCGTCAATCACCGCGTCAAAGGATCCCATTCCGCGCTCTTTATCTGCGATGGCCCGCCTGAGCAGCCGGGCGATATCCTCCCGTTCCAGCTTTTTCAGCTCGAAGATCACAGACCGCGACAGCAACGCGCCATTCACCTCAAAGTACGGATTCTCTGTGGTCGCCCCAATCAGCACGATCGTCCCGTCTTCAACAAAAGGCAGCAGATAATCCTGCTGCGCTTTGTTAAACCGATGGATTTCATCTATAAACAGGATGGTCCGCTTTGCGTACATGCCAAGCGTTTCCTTCGCCTTCGCCACAACCTCCTCCATCTCCTTTTTTCCGGATGATGTGGCATTGATCTGGCAAAATACTGCCGATGTCGTATGCGCAATCACCTGCGCAAGCGTCGTCTTTCCGGTACCCGGAGGCCCATAGAAGATCACCGAACTGAGCTGATCGGCCCGGATCGCGCGCTCAAGCATCCGTCCTTTCCCGATAATATGCTGCTGCCCCACCACCTCTTCCAAAGTGCGGGGCCGCATCCGGGACGCCAGGGGCGCGGAGGATTCCTTTTCCTTCCGCGCGGCATATTCAAACAGATCCATATCCTGACTCCTTCTCTCTTTGCTCCCGGTTCGCGGCAGTGGGGAGTTCATCCATGGAAAGACGCTTCGGGCCGGAGGATGGATGCGCATTCCCGGCCGGATCCGCCTGCCCAGAGGCTGCGAATGCATTCCCGGACGAATCCGCCTGCCCTGAGGACGCGAATGCATTCCCGGCCGGATCCGCCTGCCCTGAGGACGCGAATGCATTCCCGGACGAATCCGCCTGCC
>CAMORF010000119.1 GCA_946623485.1 uncultured Clostridia bacterium | reverse complement strand
TTGGAGATTCGGCGTAAAGGGATGGATCCGGCGTAAAATGAAATCTTGCAGATTCCTCGGGAAAATGCTATTCTATGCGGGCTGTGGAAAACATTGAAACAAAAGACGTTGAGACAAACATTGGCACCGAAAGGTCAGGACTTTTGTTATGGAAATGGAGGAATCAGAATAATAATGAAAAAACGGGGAACGTTGTATTTGACTCAAGGAGCATTGATTGCCGCCCTCTACGTTGTGCTCTGTCAGATTTTTGCACCAATCAGCTTCAGTGATATACAGGTGCGGATTGCGGAGGGGCTGACAATCCTTCCGTTCTTTACGCCTGCAGCCATTCCGGGGCTGTTTGTCGGGTGCATCATCGGGAATATGCTTGGCGGCGCGATCCCGTTGGATGTTGTATTCGGCAGCCTTGCGACGCTGATTGGTGCCCTGGGAACCTGGGCAATCGGGAACAGGATCCGGAAAACACGGGCGAAATCAGGATTTCGTTTTCTTTTGCCGCTGCCGCCCATTGCGGCCAATACGGTCATTGTTCCGCTGATCCTGTATTATGGATACGGAATTCCGGTTCCGATCTGGATTCAGATGCTGACCGTCGGAGCGGGAGAGGTTATTTCCTGCGGCGTCTTTGGCATGGTGATCCTGTTTGCACTGGAAAAAGTGGGAGGACAGGCATGGCAAGCGTTGAAGGGGTAACACAGATTACCCATAACCGTTTTCTGAATTATTACGAGCTTTCCACGACCAACCGGAAAGGAAAGAGCGGAGCCTATTACATGGCATCCAGGGCGAAGGACATCTCCGCGCTGGATCTTTCTACAGGGGGAAATGCGCCTGATGGCGTTGTGATCTTCGGCCTTGCGGGAACAGCTCTGGATCACGTTGTCCTTGTGCGTCAGTACCGGTATCCCATTGCGGGCTATATCTATGAGTTGCCGGCAGGGTTGATTGAACGGGACGAGAATTACAGGGATGCCGCTGTGCGCGAGATGAAGGAAGAAACCGGTCTGGAATTCCATCCGCTGGACGTGGATGTGATGTATGAGCGTCCTTTTTATAATTCGGTCGGGATGACGGATGAGAGCTGCATCATGGTCTATGGGCATTGTGACGGGACGATCAGCAGGGCAGGGCTTGAGGACACAGAGGAGCTGGATGTTGTCCTTGCCAGCCGGGAGGAAGCGATCCGTATTCTCCGGGAAGAAAAGGTGGCCGCAAACTGCGCATATATGCTGATGCAGTTTATCGCGCATCCGAAAGATCCCTTCTCCTTCCTGAACGTTCAGACAAACCGGGAGATGGATTTATGAAGAAGATAGATTCATGAAGAAGATGGATTCATGAGGAAGATAGATTCATGAAGAAGATGGATTCATGAAGGAGATGGATTCATGAAGATGGATAGCAGCTGGAGAAAAGAATCCTTTTGCGCGCAGCAGACCTGGGAGGCCGGATATGCGCTGGGGCAGAAAGCTTTTTCCGGACAGGTGATAGAGCTGATCGGCGACCTGGGAGTCGGGAAAACCGTTTTTACCCAGGGTTTCGCGGCAGGACTTGGAATCAAGGACGCAGTAAACAGCCCCACATTTACCATTCTTCAGGTTTATGAGGATGGGCGGATTCCGATGTATCATTTCGACGTGTACCGGATCGGGGACAGCGAGGAGATGCTGGAGATCGGCTGGGAGGATTATGTGTATGGGGATGGCGTCTGCCTGATCGAGTGGGCGGATCAGATCGAGGATCTGATCGGAGAAATCCCTGCAGAAAAAGTCATGCGCGTGGAGATCCGGAAGGATCTTTCCAAGGGAACAGACTACCGGGAGATTCTGGGAAGAATTCCCGCCGCTTCAGGCGACGAGGCCTGATAAGAGAGCGAAGCGGGATGAAAGAGCGATTGAAGCCGGACGAGAAAGGGAAGCCGGATGAAAGAGCGATTGAAGCCGGACGAGAAAGGGAAGCCGGATGAGAGAGCAAATGAAGCCGGACGAAAGAGCGAGTGAAGCCGGATGAGAGAGTGAGTGAAGCCGTACAAGATAGTGAAGCCGGACGAAAGAATGAAGCCTAAGGGGAGACGAGGTCTGACAGGATCATGATGAAAATACTTGCGATTGATACTTCCGGGATGCCTGCATCAGTTGCCGTATGTACAGAAGAAACGCTTCTTGCGGAGTATACGGTTCATTTAAAAAGGACACACAGCCAGACGTTGATGCCGATGATGGAAGAAATCAGGCGAACGCTGGAATTGGATCTGAACACGGTGGACGCGATTGCAGTAGCGGGCGGCCCCGGATCCTTTACCGGGCTTCGGATCGGCTCCGCCGCAGCGAAGGGAATCGGCCTTGCGTTGGATAAGCCGCTTGTTCATGTTCCAACCCTGGAGGCGATGGCCTACAATTTCTACGGCACCGAAAGCCTGGTCGCGCCGATGATGGACGCACGCAGAAATCAGGTGTTTGCAGGCATATATACCTATAAGAGGATGGGAATGCCACCTGCGCAGATGGAATCAGCGCAGATGGAACCGGCGCAGATGGATCCGTCACAAGAGAGCCTGGCGCAGGGTCATGCTGCCTTGGCTTCTCCAGCGTATGTAGATCCGCTTACCATTCTGTCAGATCAGGAACCGCTGGAGATCGGGGATCTGTGCAGCAGGCTGAATACACTTTCTCTTGAAACGGGGAAACAGGTTATCCTGTCCGGAGATGGAGCCCAGGCATATCGTGCCGTGATAGAAGGATGCCTCAAGGTGCCTCATTTTTATGCCCCGGCTCATCTGGCGCTGCAGAAGGCTGGCGCGGTTGCGGCCCGCGCACTTGACCTTGCACGTATGGGAAAGCTGGAGAGCGCCGCGCAGCATCGGCCGGATTACCTGAGAGTATCCCAGGCAGAGCGGGTCCGGGCGCAGAAAGAGCAGGGAACACATGCCGGATGAGATTGTTCTGAGCCCCGTGACAGAGGAAGATATTCCCCGGATCGTGCAGATTGAGCAGGAAACCTATTCCCTTCCATGGAGCGCGGATACATTTCGCGATGCGCTTACGCGGGATTATTACTGTTTTCTGAAGGCATCGGCCGGAGAGACAATTGCAGGATACTGCGGCTATCTGCGGTCATTTGAGACCGCTGACATCACAAACGTGACGGTCCGGAAGGAATACCGGCGCAGAGGGATTGCGCGCAGGATGCTGGAAGCGCTGCTGGAAAAAGGGTACGCGCAGGGCGTGGAACGTTTTTCCCTGGAGGTGCGTGCGTCAAATGAACCGGCGCTTTTGCTGTACAAAGGCCTTGGGTTCCGTCAGGAAGGGGTACGGAAAGGGTACTATGAATCCCCAAGGGAGGACGCGCTGATCCTGTGGACACCGGAGCGATAAATCGTAAAGAGGGAAAAACCATTGGTGAGGCCATAGAAAGGAAAAAGCGCTGCCGTGAAATGACAGATGCCCGGGATCGGTTATTTTGCAAACGCGCTTAAGAGAGAGGATATGATCGACGTCTGTCTGCTTGGCTGCGGCGGGATGATGCCGCTTCCGTGGAGGCATCTGACTTCCATGATTGCGCGGATCGGAGGGTCAAGCCTTCTGATTGACTGTGGCGAGGGAACCCAGATTGCGCTCCGGAAAAAAGGATGGAGTTTCAAACCCATCGATGTGATTTGCATCACTCATTTTCACGGAGACCACATTGGCGGGCTTCCGGGGCTTCTGCTTACCATGGGAAACGCGGAGCGTGCCGAGCCGCTTACGATTATAGGCCCGAAGGGACTGGCCCGGGTGGTAAATGCGCTGCGGGTAATCGCTCCGGAGCTTCCGTTTGAGGTACGGTGCGTGGAGATCGAGCAGCCTGAGCAGGAATTCATCATGAATGGATACCGTCTGCGGGCATTCCGGGTCCAGCATCGTGTGACCTGCTACGGGTATAGCCTGATGCTTGACCGCGCAGGGAAATTTGACCCAATCAGGGCGAAGGAAGCCGGCATTCCGTTGAAATTCTGGAATCCTCTGCAGAAGGGGAACATCGTGACGGATCCGGAAAGCGGCAGGACATTTACACCGGACATGGTGCTGGGGGCAAAGCGCAAGGGCTTGAAGGTGACCTATACCACGGATACAAGGCCGACAGTTTCGATCCTGGAAAATGCAAAGGATTCGGATCTTTTGATCTGTGAAGGCATGTACGGGGATCCGGAGAAGTTTTCCAACGCGAAGGAGCACCGTCATATGATGATCTCTGAGGCAGCACAGATCGCGAAGGAAGCACAGGTAAAAGAGATGTGGCTGACCCATTTCAGCCCGTCCATGTCCCATCCGGAAGAATACGGGGAACAGGTGAAGAAGATCTTCCCGAACACCGTATTCGGGCGCGACGGTATGAGTGTGGAGCTTGGGTATGACGATAATGAATAAAGACGAAGATGAATATGGAAGAGACGAAGATACTGGCAATTGAGAGCTCATGCGATGAGACCGCGGCGGCGGTCGTTGTGAATGGCCGCGACGTACGTTCCAATGTAATCTCATCCCAGATTGACATCCATACGCTGTATGGGGGCGTGGTTCCGGAGATCGCTTCGCGAAAGCATATTGAGCGGATTAATCAGGTTGTGCAGCAAGCCCTGGATGACGCTGACCTGACGCTGGATGAGATTGATGCGGTTGCCGTGACCTATGGCCCCGGCCTTGTGGGCGCACTCCTTGTAGGAGTTGCCGAGGCGAAGGCAATTGCCTGGGCAAGGAATCTGCCGTTTTTGGGCGTACATCATATCGAGGGGCATATCAGCGCAAACTATATCGAGAATCCTGACCTGGAGCCTCCGTTCGGCTGTCTGGTTGTTTCGGGCGGGCATACCCACCTGGTACGCGTCAGGAACTATGGGGAGTACGAGATTTTGGGGAAGACCGCTGACGACGCGGCCGGAGAAGCATTTGACAAGGTTGCAAGAGCGATCGGACTCGGGTATCCGGGCGGGCCGAAGATTGACCAGGCAGCCAGGAAGGGCAATCCACTCGCGATTGCATTTCCCCATGGAAAGGTGCGTGGCTCTGAGTACGATTTTTCCTTCAGCGGTCTGAAGAGTGCAGTGCTCAATTATCTGAATGAGAGGCAGATGAAAGGGGAAGTCATCTGCGTAGAGGATGTTGCCGCTTCCTTCCAGAAGTCGGTGGTGGATGTTCTGGTGGATCACAGTGTTCACGCAATTCATGAATTCGGGTTCCGGAAGTTTGCGATCGCGGGCGGTGTGGCGAGCAATACAGCGCTGAGAAATGCGATGGAGGAGGCGTGCCGCAGACGTAATGTCCGGTTTTACCGGCCAAGCCCGGTTTTGTGTACAGACAATGCGGCCATGATCGGCGCTGCTGCATATTATGAATATCAAAAAGGAGTACGTTCGGACTGGAGCCTGAATGCAGTGCCGAACCTGAAGCTCGGGGAAAGATGAAAACAGGAGTACAGAATATCGCAATCATCCTCTCGGCAGGACGAGGCAGCCGGATGCAGAGCGAGGTACCAAAACAATATCTGGATCTTTGCGGGATGCCGGTCATTGCATGGTCATTAAAAGCCTTTGAGGAATTTGACGGGATCGGCAGTGTCATTCTCGTATCGTCCTCTGACGATATCGAGTATTGTCGAAATGAGATCGTTGAAAAGTACGGTTTCCGGAAGGTGAGAAGCATCGTGCCGGGAGGCGCGGAGCGGTACCTGTCCGTATGGGAAGGATTGAAGGAAGCTTTGCGGCTTACGGACGCTGAGGCTTCGCAGCATGCAGGAACTGAATCCTGCGAAGGGATTATGCATCGTGAGGCAGCTGCCTATCGTGCAGAGATTGCGCATGGGGAAGGGATAGCACATGTCTTCATCCATGATGGAGCCAGGCCTATGGTGGACGGGGCAATCCTGTCAAGATGCCTGGAGGACGTACAAAAGTATGGTGCCTGTGTCGCAGGGATGCCGGTGAAGGACACGATCAAGGTTGCTGACACGTCTTCCTTTGCGGTACATACACCGGATCGCAGATCCCTGTGGCAGATCCAGACGCCGCAGGCATTTTCCTTTCCCTTGATCTATGGAGCCTATGAGAAGCTGATTGCGGAAGGCGTGTCTGAGGTGACGGATGATGCCATGGTTGTGGAACGGGAGACGGATGTCCGGGTGAAGCTGACGGAAGGCTCCTGGCAAAACATGAAGATCACGACTCCGGAGGACATGGAGGTTGCGCGCCACTTCCTATCATGTCTCAGAAGGTGAAGAGAACATATCACCTTTGTAAACATATACAAGCTGCGCATTTTTATTCTGCTATGTGCTGGTCTATGCAGTCAGTCTGGGACTTGCGATTCTATATACTTTCCTAGCAGGGAAATTGAAGAGACAGAGGCGTTAATATTGATACAGGCTCAACTGAACAGTGATTTACACTGCTCACTCCGACTTTTTCAGACTTCAAATAATACGCAGCTATTCACCATCCCCTCTGCTCAGAACGCAAAGCGTCCTGAGCAGAGGGCGGTCAGAAGCACGAAGCCATTCTACTTGTCCGAAAAGCCGCATAACGGCGTTGTCCTCAATCGGCGTAGGTGGCATCAGGACTCTGGTCACCGGCTATAGCCGGTGCCACCTCATGCCGAACTCCCATATCGCCTCATTTGTCCTCCTTGTTAGCGGCTTTTCGTCCGTCGTAAAAATGTCTAAGCAACTGGAATGCGTCACACTGGATTTTGACAGTCTGCAGGGGGTGCTGAATGGTTACAAAAATATTTAAAAAAAATGAAATTTCCCGTTGACATTCATTTGCCCTGGTGTTATTATCATTTTCGCGCCGATCGGAAAGCGGCCTTGGAGAGGTATCGAAGTGGTCATAACGAGGCGGTCTTGAAAACCGTTTGTCCGCAAGGGCGCATGGGTTCGAATCCCATCCTCTCCGCTT
>CAMORF010000118.1 GCA_946623485.1 uncultured Clostridia bacterium | reverse complement strand
TATCGGATGAAAAGACAAGCAAGATGTACAAGTTATTTTGTAACAGATCCTAAGTATTATCCTGATATTTGGAGAATCAGTTTTCGAACCGTATTCCGTTATAGACTGGTTCAACTGAAGAACTGAAACAGACGGATAAAATGCCATGGAGGGGAGATTGTATGGCTAGCTTGAAGGAGTCAGTAAAAACAGTAGTAAAACTCGATCTGTTTGCGCTCGGTGCGATGCACTGCTCGAACAGGTTTATATCCTCTATTGCGCTGACAAACAATATGCTGAAACCAGGGGTTGGAAAGTATTTCAGATGGCGGCACGGAGATGTATTCTATCATAAGTCGGGCTCCGGGAGTCCCATCGTTATGCTTCACCATCTTGATCCATCCTTCAGTTCTTATGAGTGGAATGAACTGGTAGACCAGCTTAATCTTCACCATACTGTCTATACCATTGATCTTCCGGGCTGCGGCAGATCATACAAAGAGGACACAACCTATACAAATTATTTCTATGTTCTCTTTTTAACTGCCTTTATCAAAGAAGTCGTAAAGAAAAAATGTACGATCATCGCAAGCGGCTATTCTTCCTCTTTTGCGATCATGACTGCTTCCATCAATCAATCATTGATCAAAAAAATAATTGCCGTGAATCCAAAGAGCCTGAATGAACTGATCCAGACAGAGGATCACAAGTCAAAGGCTGCTTCCACGATTTTATCGCTGCCGATCATCGGTACTGCTGTTTACAACATTGCCATGGGAAGAGATAATATCGATCTTGCTTTTACCGAGAAATATCTCTATAATCCATTCCGCTCTCAGAAAAGATTTGTAAACGCATTCTATGAAGGCGCGCACTTTAATGAGAGCAACGGGAAATATCTTCTCGCTTCGATCAATGGAAAATACATGACTGTAAATCTGAAGAAAGCATTAAAAACAGTCGGGGACAGGGTCGTAATCCTCTATGGGGAGAAGATGGAGAAAGGAACTCAGATAGCTTCCGGATATCAGAGCATTCATCCAGGGATCAAAGCATATGCGATCCCGGAAACGAAATTCCTTCCTCATATGGAAAAGCCGGATGCATTTCTGGAAACATACCAGACAATCGACTAACTATGTGATTGATTTTTGAGCTGTGCTATCGGATGAAAAGACAAGCAAGATGTACAAGTTATTTTGTAACAGATCCTAAGCCGGTCTGGCTCTTTACACTCCCCCAAGCGGCAGTCAAAAAGATCGGACCTAAGGAACGGGGACAAACGCAGCAGACAGATACAAGATGATGTTATAAAGGCAAAGTAAAGAGACCTTTGGCGTTCACTATAATTGAAATTCAATAGATAAAAACACCTTCGCAATCGTCGATCAGGAACAGCGAAGGTGTTTTTCATATCATTTCATTTATAATGTTCAAATACGATGTTCAAAGCGGATCCTTCCCGGGAGTACCAGCCTTTCTTGGATACTTTGCGGGAGTCATTCCTGTCTTTTTGATGCAGACAAAAGATCTCATAACATCCGTCCCGGGCAAGGGATAAGATACAACAGTTGGTCTTCCGCCGCCTAAAATCCGGATCGCGTGATCAGCCTGTTTTACTTCCTCTTCAATCCCGGATGATTTGTAGGAAATAAATGTCCCGCCCTCCTTTACAAAGGGAAGGCAATATTCACTTAAGGATGAGAGGTTTGAGACAGCCCGCGAAACAACAAGATCAAAACAGGATCTGTATTCTTTTTTTCTTCCCAGATCCTCTGCTCTGCCGTGTACCGTCCTGACATTCGGAAGGTTCAATTCCCGGATCACGTCATCAAGAAACAAGAGTCGTTTCTTCAGAGAATCCATAAGAACCATCTCAAGCTGTGGAAAGACAATCTTGAGCACGACTCCTGGAAAACCGGCACCGGTGCCAAGATCCAACACCCTGAGGTTTCCCGTCAGATTTATGACCCTGGCAAGAAGAAGACTGTCCAGGTAATGCTTCGTCTGCACACTCTCCCAATCCGTTACAGCTGTCAGGTTCATAACCTTGTTTTTCTCATACAGCATCTCATAGTATCGGACAAGCTGCCTGACCTGAAGATCCGTTAACGAAATCCCAATTGATTCACATCCATCCATCAGAATAGAAGGATCATGAATCTTTGATTCAGACATTGGTTTCACTATCATGGAATCTGTATTTAATACATCAGAATTTTGAATATCGATTTTCATCAATCTGTAAATCCTTACATTACTTGTAACCATTACTGTTTTGAAAGACATGATCGATTACCTTTTCAGGTAGATCAAAAGTACGGAGAGATCTGCGGGATTCACTCCCATAATGCGGGAGGCCTGTCCGATGGAGGATGGACGGATCTCTTTGAGTTTTTGCCTTGCTTCATTGCGCAGGCTGGGAACGAGGTCATAATCTATGTCAGCGGGAATTCTCATGTGCTCCGTTTTGCGGAATTGCTGTACCTGCTTTGTCTGACGTTGAATATAGCCTTCATATTTAATTTCGATATTCACTTCTTCCTGCACATCTTCCGGAAGCTCAGGCCGCTCTTTGTCAAAAAGCTGTGTTTTCTTATAATCCAGTTCCGGTCTTCTGATCAGCTCCGCAAGCGTGACGGAAGTGCTTAAGGGCGTGCTCCCTGCCTGCTCCAATGCCTGATTCACCTGCCTGGAGGCACCGATATTCAACTCCCTGACTCTCTTGATCTCAGCTTCAATCCTGGACTTTTTCTTCTGGAATCTGCGGTACCGTTCCTCAGAGACCAGTCCAACCCGGTATCCTTTTTCAAGAAGCCGCAGGTCCGCGTTATCCTGCCGCAGCAAAAGTCTGTATTCTGCCCTGGAAGTCATCATCCGGTAAGGCTCATGGTTCTCCTTGGTAATCAGGTCATCAATCAATACACCAATGTAACCCTCTGACCGGTCGATGCGAAGACTCTCACGGCCAAGGATCTTCATCGCGGCATTGATCCCGGCATACAGTCCCTGGGCTGCAGCCTCCTCATATCCCGAGCTTCCATTAAACTGCCCCGCGGAATAAAGACCCGGGATCTTTTTGAATTCAAAGGTATCTGTCAGCTGCAGGGCATTGATGCAATCATATTCAATGGCATATGCCATCCTGACAATTCTGGCATGCTCCAGCCCGGGAACGGTCCGGTACATCCGTACCTGGACATCCTCCGGCATGCTGCTCGACATCCCGTCAATATACATTTCATCCGTATCCCTTCCCTGAGGCTCAACAAAAACCTGATGGGAAGTCTTTTCGGAAAAACGCACAACCTTATCCTCAATCGAAGGACAATAACGTGGTCCGGTTCCGGTGATCTTTCCGGAATAGAGCGGGGAACGGTCCAGATTATCCCGCAGGATTGCGTGCGTCTCCTCATTGGTATGGGTCAGGTAAACCGGAACCTGATCGATCTGTACTGTTGCAGGATCCGTCTCGAAGGAAAACGGAACCACGGGAACATCTCCATCCTGCCGGGTCATCTTCGAATAATCGATGGTCTTTCCATCGATTCTTGCCGGAGTGCCTGTTTTAAATCGATACATCTCGATCCCATGTTTCAGAAGGGAATCTGTCAAATGCCCGGCCGCCTGCATCGCATTTGGCCCGGTGGGAACAGAAACCTCGCCATAGATGCACCTTGCGTTCAGATAGGTACCGGTGCAAAGAATGGCAGCCTTGCACCGCCAGATCGAACCAGAAATCGTCCGCACCCCCGCAAGCGCACCTGCGCTGTCCGTCACGATCTCAGTGACCTCCTGCATCCGGATCTGAAGATGCTCCTGCGTCTCCAGCGTTCTTCGCATCCTGGCAGAATACGCGGCCTTATCCGCCTGCGCCCTGAGGGAATGGACCGCAGGACCCTTGGAACGGTTCAGCATCCTGCTCTGCAAAAATGTGTGGTCGATGCATGACGCCATCTCTCCGCCGAGGGCATCGATCTCCCGGACAAGATGTCCCTTGGAACTGCCGCCGATATGAGGGTTGCATGGCATCATCGCAATGGATTCCACACTCATGGTGAATAAAACTGTCTCAAGTCCAAGCCGTGCGCAGGCAAGCGCGGCTTCACAGCCTGCATGCCCCGCTCCTACCACAACAACATCCACATTTTCCTCAAGGATTACAGAAGCCATCGGCTGCCTTCCTCACTTTCCCATACAGAATCTTGAAAAGATCTCGTTCACAAGATCCTCTCCAACCTCTTCCCCGATGATCCGCCCCAGCGCCTCATATGCACTCATCAGATCAATCGAGAAAAAATCCTCGCTCATCTCCTGATTCAGGCTGTCCGAAACCCGCTCCAGGCTTTCCAGGGAACGTTCAAGCAATTCCCTGTGGCGCGCATTGGTAATCACAACCTCATCATTCCAGGACAGTTTACCATGAAAGAAAAGATCTTTCAGCACCCGGATCAATTCCTCATATCCCGTTCCCTCCCGCGCGGAAAACGGGAGAATAGAATGCAGACCGCCATGGTCATCATCTGCGGCTGAACCGGCCTCATCTGCGGCCCGGAGCAGACTGCGCACCTCCTCCTCTCCCGTGACAGCTTCCAGATCAGTTTTATTTAACAGGATGATCGCCCGGTGTCCTGCCAGCAGCGAGGCAATGCGCCTGTCATTCTCATCCAGCTCTACGGAAGAATCGACAATCCATAACAGAAGATCCGCTTCCCGGATGGATTGCTTCGCCCGTTCCACGCCGATCCTCTCCACGAGATCCCTTGTCTCCCGGATCCCTGCCGTATCTGTCACAAGGAGGGTGATGCCCTGCAGATGGATCGTCTCTGTCAGAAGATCCCTGGTGGTTCCGGCGATCTCGGTTACGATTGCCCGCTCCTCCCCAAGCAGCAGATTCAAAAGGGAGCTTTTGCCGGCATTCGGCTTCCCCACAATCACAGTGCGGATTCCTTCCGCCGCAAGCCTCCCGTCTTCAGATGTCCGGATCAGATGCCGGATATCCTCTTTCCATTCTCCCAGTTCCTTCCGGAAAGAATCAATCTGCGGCGTAAAATCAAGATTTTCCGGGTCATCCAAAGAAGCTTCGATATGCGCGATCCGCTCCAAAATCCGCGCCCTGAGATCCCGGATGATCCGGTACAGATTCCCCCTTATCTGACCCACGGAATTCTTCAAAGCAAATTCATTTTTCGCCTCAATCAGGTCCATCACCGCCTCTGCCCGCGACAGATCAATTCTCCCGTTCAGGAAAGCACGTTTCGTGAATTCCCCAGGCTGCGCCGCCCGGACATGGATCTTCCCACCCTTGTCCCGGCCTTTCTCACAATGAAACACCGCATCAGAATCCTGACACATGTCACAATGGAGCACCGCGTCAAGCACTGCCTTCATCGCAAGAATTCCGCCATGGCAGTGAATCTCAACCGTATCCTCAGCGGTATAAGTACGGGGCGCGCGCATCACACTGACAAGGACCTCATCAATCACGGCACCTTTCCTGTCATAGATAAACCCATAATGAATCGTATGCGTTGCGGCATCCGCAAGCCGTTTCTTCCCGCCCGGAGAACGGAAGATCAGGTCTGCCGCGGCGATGGCATCCGGGCCGGAGATTCTGATGATCCCGATTCCCGATTCGCTCACCGCGGTCGAAATCGCTGCGATCGTGTCCTGTGGAAAATGGAGCTCCGACATCTTTTCTTCCTCCAAAAAAGCCCGTGCCCGTCAAAGCCGACGGATCACGGGCGATTCACCTATTTATTCTCCTGAAGAATCAGCGCTTCCGGTATCCGGAATCCTTACAGGCTCCATCTGCTCTGAATGATCCCTGTAATTGTTCTCC
The DNA here is from genome assembly GCA_946623485.1 of uncultured Clostridia bacterium. Classification (GTDB taxonomy): domain Bacteria; phylum Bacillota; class Clostridia; order Lachnospirales; family Lachnospiraceae; genus Porcincola. Next base: position 1,112 of record CAMORF010000118.1, on the reverse strand, counting down.
TCATGTTTTCTGTAGCCTCTGCGGTTCCCTCTCCGGCCGCCGCCACGGTATCCGCCGCGTCCGCCGCCACGGTAATGCTTCTCACCGTATTTCCGGTCAAGCGCGTCCAGGTCAGCGTCCGCTCTCAGGGTTACAACAACCTTACGGTCCGGCTCTTCCCCTTCACTATGCGTAGTGACAAACGGATCATTCTGCAGCGCGGAATGAATGATACGTCTCTCATAGGGATTCATCGGTTCCAGAGAAACACTGCGGCGTGTTTTCCTGACTTTGACTGAGATATTCTTGGCAAGGTTCTCAAGGGTTGCCTTGCGTCTCTCCCTGTAGTTTTCCGTATCCAGCTTGACCCGGACATAAGTGGAGCTTCCCTTGTTCACAACAAGGCTGACAAGATACTGAAGAGAATCCAGGGTCTGACCCCGTTTTCCGATCAGGATGCCCATGTCATCCCCATTCATCTGGACATTCAGAACCTCTCCGTCATAATTGCTGACCAGCTCCACGTCCATTCCCATCGCGCCATATACATCCCTGAGGAACCCTTCCGCCTTATCGATGGCTTCCTGCGGATTCTCAAGCGGCTTGATCTCCCGCTCTCTCTTTCTGGGGGAAATGTTCCTGTCCTGGGAATCTGATCCGGATTCCGTTCCTGCATCTTTGGCTTCTTCTTCCTGTGAAGCAGCAGCCTGATCCTCCGATTCTATTGCGCCTTCTACTCTGGTTTCCTTTTTTACTTCCCTTTTAACTTCCTCTTTGGCTGCCATCCGGGCTGCATCCTCCCGGGCTTTTCTTGCAGCCTCCTCGGCTTCTCTCTTCGCAGCTTCCTGCGCTTCGACCGCAGCCTTCCTGGCATCCTCCTCGGCTTTTTTCTTCAGCCGCTCCGCCTCAAAATCCGCATCATCCTTCGCGCGGACTTCAATCACGGCATCCTTCTGGCCGATTCCGAGAAATCCCCTGGATTCATGCTCGATCACGGTATAGATAATATTGTCACTGGTCACGCCAAGCCGGATGGTCGCGTTTGTAATCGCATCCTGCAGCGTTTTCCCGCTGACTCTGATCATCTCACTCATGGGTAACTAACCTCCATGTACGATATACTAAGGATCTGT
>CAMORF010000117.1 GCA_946623485.1 uncultured Clostridia bacterium | reverse complement strand
CATTCTTTTGGAACGGAAAGAGGGCTGCATCGTTCCCCGGAGGCGGAAGGGAGGGTGCATCGTTCTCCGGAGGTGGAAGGGGAGATCCTTTGTTCTTCTGACATGGAAGGCAGGGGGAAGGCCTTGCCGGAGGCAGAGACCGGGATTGCCGGAGCGGCGGATACTGGTATCCATGGTAATGCAAGGTGGAAGATGCAGGCGGTTCTGATCGCAGGATTGTTCGCTCTTGCCCTGTGCAATGTCAATTCGAAGATCCTGTATCTGGCGTCTGAAATCCAGGAATGGAAACTTCCACAGTATCCGGTCATTATGGAGACAAGGGGGCAGATTGAAAAGATTCAGGATGTGATCTCCGAGGATGACAGAGTCTATCTTTTGTCCAACAAGTATGACCTTGACAATATGAATGAGTATCCGCTTTGCGTTGCCTTGTACTATCTTGGCGAGCAGGTCAGCAATTACCTTGTTATGCCATGGCAATTCAATGAAAAGGGAAGCCTGAGCTTTGTGGCAAAGTCAGACCTTACCATTGATTCTTTTCCGGCACTGCTTCGGGATGGCGGCTATACGTATATTTGGATTCATTCCTATGACAAATATCTTACAGAGCAGTTTGAGCGGCTGTTCAACTGCAAAGACCTTCAGAAGGGGTTGTACCGGATCCTGTATCAGGAAGACGGGGCAATCCGGCTGGAATATGTAAGCGATCTGAAGCGAGGAGCTGCAGACAAATGAGTAGCTGCAGACAATTGAGGATCTGTTGATCGGTAACCTGAAAAAGCGGGGATCTGCTGATCGGTAACCTGAAAAAACAGGGATCTGTCGATCGACAGCACAATAATCAATCACATAGTAAGAAAAGGAGTGCCCGGCGGCCTGATGGGGATGCGGGCGGTAAGAGGTATGCGTTTACTTGAAAATGAACTATATCTGTCTGATTTGCGCAGGGTTTGCGGCCTTGCGCTTCCCTGGCAGGAGCTGAATGGCAAGAGAATCCTGATCTCCGGCGCAACCGGCATGATCGGAAGTACGCTGATTGATGTGTTGATGATGCGCAACCGTGACATGGATGTGGCCGGAAACAGTGCAATGCTGCGGCGAAACAGTAAGACCGGAGCAGCGGACTATGCTGCATTGGATTGCGGAGCTGCGGATTGCGCGGCAACGGATGCAACGCCGGGATGCAGGATCATTGCCCTGGGGCGCAGTGAGGAGAAAGCGAAAGAACGATTCCGGGAATACTGGGAGGATCCGCATTTTACCTTTGTGAAATGCAATATTAATGACAGGGAGAACCTTACCCGGGCATTTGGTGCAGCCTTGGGCGGGAAGGCACTGCCTGCAGATGGATCGGATGGAGGCGCTGTGGATTATGTTTTCCATGCGGCCAGCAATACACATCCCGTTGCCTACGCGAATGATCCGATCGGGACGGTGGTTACGAATATCATCGGGCTGGACAACCTTCTGCATGTTGCGGCGGAGCATGGCTGCAGCAGGTTCCTCTTCGCGTCTTCGAATGAGATCTATGGTGAAAACAGAGGGGATACGGAGCTGTTTGACGAGAAGTACTGCGGGTATATCGACTGCAATACGATGCGTGCCGGATACCCGGAGAGCAAGCGGGCGGGCGAGGCTTTGTGCCAGGCATACATCCGGCAGAAGGGCCTTGACGTGGTAATTCCGCGATTCACCCGTTCCTTCGGTCCAACACTTCTTCGCACGGACACCAAAGCCCTTTCCCAGTTCATCCGGAAGGGCGTGGCCGGGGAGAATATCGTGCTGAAAAGCGCGGGGACACAGTTCTTCTCCTATACCTATGTCTGCGACGCGGTGAGCGGGCTATTATACTGCCTGCTGAAGGGTAAGTGCGGGGAGGCTTATAATATCGCGGATGTTTCCTGTGATATTACGCTCCGGGACCTTGCGAAAGCAATTGCTGATTATGTGGGAACAGAGGTGATCTTTGACCTTCCTGATGAAGTGGAGGCAGCGGGGTATTCGAAGGCCACCAAGGCAAGGCTTGACAGCACAAAGCTGCAAGGGCTGGGCTGGAAGGCGCAGTTTGACATGAAGACTGCGCTGGCACATACGATTGAAGTGATGAGACAGGTGAGCGAAAAGACAGGGCAAAAATCACTTACATAGTAAGCAGCTTACACGATAGAACAAGGAGACAGATTCATGAATGTAGCACTGATCATTGCCGGCGGTTCCGGCCACCGGATGGGACAGGATATCCCGAAGCAGTTTATCAATGTATATGACAAGCCGGTTCTGATTTATACGCTGGAGGGGTTCCAGAAACATCCTATGATAGACGCGATCGAGCTTGTGTGCATTGATGGCTGGCATGATGTTGCCAGGGCTTATGCCAAACAGTTCGGGATTGATAAGCTGAAATGGGTCATTTCCGGAGGGGAGTCAGGACAGGAGTCGATCCGCAACGGCGTGTTCCAACTGGAGGGAACCTGCTCGGAGGAGGATATCGTGGTAATCCATGACGGCATCCGTCCGCTGGTGGACGCGACCGTCCTGACAGATGTGATCCGGAAATGCGAGAAATACGGCAACGGTGTCACGAGCATGCCGTATAATGAGCAGATTTTTATTGTGGATGACGAGATTTCCACCACCCGGTATATTCCCCGGGAGACATTGCGCCGTGTGCAGACGCCGCAGGCTTATAAATTCGGAATGTTGGACCGTGCTTATCACCGGGCATTTGAGGAAGGAATCGGAATCAAGGGTTCTGCGTATACGAACACCATGATGGTCGAGCTGGGAGAGCGGCTGTATTTCGCGGCAGGATCGGATAAGAATATTAAGCTGACAACGAAGGATGACCTTGAGCTGTTTAAGGCATATCTGAAGATGGATCAGGATAACTGGCTGAAATAGGATTGTCTGGTATCGATGTGATGTAATCGCCGGGAATCGATGCAATACGAATGCCGGGGATCGATGCAATGCGAATGCCGGGGATCGATGCAATGCGAATGCCGGGGATCGATGCAATGCGAATGCCGGGGATCGATGCAATTTGATCGCCGGACATCGATGCGATTGAGAAAGCTTAGGGAGACGAAGCTCGGATGGATATCAGGTTTCAGGTGAAGCAGGTCATCAAGCAGGCGGTACAGAGTATTGTACTGCCTGTTTGCTATCGGATGAGCCTTTCAAGGGAGGTGGACCGGAAGCTTGTCGTCTTCGCGGACGCGCATCATAACAGCCGCCCGGCAGCCATGGAGCTGCTCTATCGGCAGCTGAAAAAAAGCGGGAAGTACAGGATCGCAGAGCATTATCTGGATTACGCGGATGCCGGGGCGGCAGCGGTGGCGAAGCATTCCATTCGCTTTATGAAGCTTTATGCCCGTGCCGGAGCAGTTGTCATCTGTGATAATTTCCTGCCGGCTGCCTCCTGCCGGAAACAGGGGAAGACGAAGGTGGTGCAGCTGTGGCATGCCTGCGGCTGCTATAAAAAGTTCGGCTACGATGCGACGGATGATATTCCGGAGCATTACCATGGGGCAAATGTCTACCGGAACGCGGATCTGGTGACTGTTTCCGGAAATGCGGCTGTCAGGCCGTTCGCATCGGCCATGCGCCTTCCGGAGCATTGTGTCCGGGCAACCGGGGTGAGCCGTACGGACCTGTATTTTTCCAAAACCTGGCGGCAGCGCTGCGTGACGCAGTTCATGGATCGCTACCCGCAGGCGAAGGGAAAGAAGGTGGTTCTGTGGGCACCGACTTTCCGGGGAAATGCAGGCGTGCCGGAGCTTCCCTCCCTGGATCTGGAAAGGCTTCAGAAAACGCTGGGAGACGGATATCTGGTTCTCGCCCGGCTGCACCCGCATTTGATTCCATTGCTGAAAAACAGGAGGGGCAGTTCCTTAGAAGCATGCATCTGCGATATCCCTGCCGAGGAGCTTTATCCGGTGGCGGATGTTCTGATCGCGGATTATTCCTCGCTGATCTATGAATATCTCCTGTTCCGGAAACCGCTGGTCTTATATGTGCCGGATCTTGCCGCATATCGCCGGAAACGCGGATTCTACATGCAGATCGAAGAGATTCCGGGGGAAGTTGTCATGGAGGAAAGCCTCCTTGCGGACGCAGTGAAGCGGGCTGCATCCGTAAATGATCGAGATATGCCGATAGATGCATTTCTGGAGAAATACATGGGAGCCTGCGACGGGAACGCAACCGCGCGGATTGCGGCATGGATTGCAGATGCGCTGTGAAACGTCTCTGTGAAACGAATGTGAAACTTGCTTCAGGTGCTTGTGAAGTCCGCGAAATCGGTGTACTATGTTTAACGCCTTGGGAAAGAAGCCTTGCATGGTTTCCAGCGTGCGACGGATGAAATCCGGCGAGATGCATTTCAAGACAGATGCGGCAGGCATGTTCAAAACAGATGCGGCAGACATGTTCAAAACAGATGCGGCAGACATATTCATGATAGCGGGCAGTATGTATCCTGATCCGGATGCAGGAGATGGCTGCGGAGGGAAGAGGAACCGGGAAGGATGAGCGGAAAGCAGATGAAAAACGCGAAAAAAGCTGTGGTGAACTTACTTCGCAAGACGCCGGCCAGGCAGGCATGGTGGAAGGTGAAGGGGCTGCCTCCGGTTTATCAGATCCGTCATTTCCTCGGCGATATTCACCAGGATAAGCTGTATTTTGAATGGTATCCGGACATCTACCGCAGGCATCTGTCAGAGCCGGTGGATCCGCGCAAGGTTGTGATCATTGAAAATGCGGTTTCCGGCCTGAGCAATTCTTTCCGCCTGATTTACCGTGACCTGAAAAGGAGCGGGGCATATACGATTCATGTCCATCACATAGGGAAGAATCTGGTTCACAGGGAAGAGCAGGATATCAATGGCGCAAGGCTTGCGGATGATCTTGGAACCGCCCGCTATGTATTCCTGAGCGAGGCCAGCACTGTGCTGAGCTGTGTTCCGCTTCGCCAGGAGACGACGGTTGTGCAGCTATGGCATGGGTGCGGCGCATTTAAGAAGTTCGGAAGAAGCACCGGTGATTTGAAGTTTGGGCCGAGCACGGCAGCCTTGGACAGGCGTCCGCAGTATGAGAATTGTAACTATGTTACGGTGTCCAGCCCGGATGTGGTTTGGGCGTATGAAGAGGCGATGGGGCTGGAGGACAGAAAGGGAATTGTCATTCCGGTCGGCGTCAGCCGGACAGATGTGTTCTTTGATCAGGCATTTCTGGCAAAGGCTGCGGAGCGCGTGTACCGGAAGGTGCCGCAGGCCAGGGGGAAGAAGGTGGTTCTTTATGCCCCGACTTTCCGTGGGACGGTCGCGGTGGCGCAGACGCCGGACTACAGCCGGTTTGACCTGAGGAAGCTGAAAGAAGTACTCGGGGAAGACACGATCATTTTGATCAAGCATCATCCGATTATCAAGGACTATCACATCCCGAAGATTCCGGAAGACCTGGAAGGTACGTTTGCAGTGGACGTGACCCATACGCTGCAGGTGGAGGACCTGATGGTTGTTGCGGATCTGTGCATTACCGATTATTCTTCGCTGATCTTTGAGTACTCGCTGCTCGGCAAGCCGCTGATGTTCTATGCGTATGACCTGGAGGATTATTATGACTGGCGCGGGTTCTATTACGCGTTTGACGAGTTGACACCGGGACCGGTCTGCCATACGATGGGGGAACTGACACAGGCTTTGTCTCAGCCGGGATACGGATACGATCCGGAGCGGATGCGCGTGTTCCGGGAACGGTTCATGCGAAGCTGTGACGGACATGCGACGGAGCGGATTGAGGAGCTGGTGTTTGGACACAGCCTCACAAGACAATCAGATACAGATTGACCGGCTGCATGCAGGGGAGCTTAGCCGGAAAGGGAGTATGAAAACAGCATGGGGGAAATGAATCAAAAGAGGGGAATCCGAGTTGGCGCCGTTGTTGGTACGGTGCTTCTTGTTGTACCGTTGGTGTGGTTTTTTACACATCCGGATCTTTTCCATGTGACAAATGTGGCTGCGGACGGTACAGAGGTGGTTTCTTTTTCGATCAAAAGGATCGCAATCATGGCCATTCTGGCCGTTCTGGGGCTCGGCGCACTTTGGGCTCCTTTTTCTCTGCCTGAAAAATGGAAAAAGCCTGTCGGCATTGTCGGCTTCTTTGCGACGGGCATCATCATCGTATTTGTGCTGGAATATGCGAATATCAGGGCACATCGCGCCCCCTGGTGGGTGGTTCGTTCGATCGGCTGGGAAAAGCTGTTCCTGACGTGGATTGTCGTATTCTTGTTTGCGCTGTGGTTTGCGCTGCTGGCGAACAGCTGGCAGATGGCTTCGTGCCTGACAGCAGGAACCGTGTGTGTATTCGGAGTCATATGCTACTTTGTCTATGCGCTGCGCGGTGAGGCCTTTCTCGCGTCTGATCTGACAGTGCTGCAGACAGCGGCAAATGTGGCAGGCGGATATGAATATAATATTGATTTCCATACACTTATTCTGGTCATGTTCACCATTGCCTGGTGTGACCTGATCCTGTGGACCGGAAAGACAAGAGTCTTCCGGGCCTGGAGATGGAGAGGGATTGCGCTGGTGATTGCGCTGGGGCTGACCATCTTTGCGGAGCGGATCTACCTGCATACCAATCTTTTGCGCGAATGGAATGTTACCCTGAATAATTTCCGCCCGGAGAAAAGCTATGGTGCCAATGGCTCTATCCTGACTTTCCTGCGCAGCGCGCAGCTGATGATTGTGGAGGAACCGGAAGGATACAGTGTCGCCCGGGTGAATGAGATCCAGGAGACATATATGAAAGCAGAGCCTTCCGCCCTGCAGGAAAAAACGACGGAGACGGAATCCGAAGCGGCGAAGGGAAGCACAGGAGAATCCGAAGCGGCGAAGGGAAGCACAGGAAAATCCGAAGCGGCGAAGGAGAATACCGGAACAGCTGAAG
>CAMORF010000116.1 GCA_946623485.1 uncultured Clostridia bacterium | reverse complement strand
GCTCGGAAAACGCTTGAAGTCCGGCATCTGAATACTATTTTTTCCACGCAGGGAGGCGAGGTGCGTGCCGTCAATGATGTCTCCCTGGACGTGTACCCCGGTACGATTACCGGGATCGTGGGGGAGTCCGGCTGCGGGAAAAGCATGACAGCGCGGTCTGTGATGGGGCTTGTCAAATATCCGGGCAAAGTTGCCGGCGGTGAGATCTTTTTGGATGGAAGAAGCCTTACAGGTCTTTCGGAGAAGGAGAGGAGCTCCCTCCGGGGCTCTGAGATGTCCATGATCTTCCAGGAACCGATGACAAGCCTGAATCCTGTGATGAAGGTTGGAAAACAGGTGGAGGAGGCGCTTCTTCTCCATCAGGATATCACGAAGGCACAGGCCAGGAAGCGGACGGAGGAAATGTTTGGCGAGGTCGGGATTTCAGACGCGAAGCGCAGGATGGAATGCTACCCGCATCAGCTTTCCGGGGGATTGCGGCAGAGAGTCATGATTGCCATGGCCATGATCTGCAGGCCCAAGCTTCTGATTGCGGATGAACCTACAACTGCGTTGGATGTCACGGTGGAGGCGCAGATCCTGAATCTGATGAAAAAACTGTGCGAAGGCGGGACCAGCATTCTTCTGATCAGCCATAACCTGGGCGTGATTGCGCAGGTGTGCGACTATGTGTATGTCATGTACGCGGGGCAGGTTGTGGAGCAGGCGGATACCGTGACGCTGTTTGACCATCCGGCGCATCCTTACACAAAGGGACTTCTGCGGGCAGCGTCATCGATCCGAAGCGGCGCGGCAGTGCTGGATACCATTCCGGGTGTCGTCCCGAACCTGCTGCATCTGCCCCGGGGCTGCAGCTTTTCCCCAAGGTGCGCTGTATGTATGGAAAAATGCAGGGAAACTGTCCCGGATCTTTTTCCTGTCCGGGAACCGGGGCATCTGTCGAGATGCTTTCTTTCTGCTGAATGAGCTGGGACTTTACAGCTCATAAGTTATTTCGTGACAGTTTCTGATCCGGGAGGAAAGACTGGGAAGAGAGATGAGTGAGATTTTACTGGAGGCCAGAAATCTGGCTAAAACGTTTCCTGCCGGCAGGAAGAAAAAGGTGCATGCGGTGTCGGATGTTTCCCTGAAGATCCGGAAGGGGGAGACGCTGGGGCTTGTGGGCGAGTCAGGCTGTGGAAAATCGACCCTTGGCCGCCTGATGATCGGCCTTGCCCGGCCGGACGCGGGGCAGGTCTTGTACCGCGGGAAGGACGTGACAGGCCTGTCTGCGGGAAAGATCAGCCAGGAACGAAGGCAGCTCCAGCTCATTTTCCAGGATCCTTATGCGTCTTTGGATCCAAGGATGAACGTACGTGACCTGATCGCGGAACCGCTCAGGACGTGGCATCTGTGCCGTACAAAGGAGGAAGTGACGCAGAAGGTTCTCTCCCTGATGGAGGATGTGGGAGTGCCGGGGGAATACCTGTACCGTTACCCGCACCAGTTTTCGGGCGGGCAGCGGCAGCGGATCGGGATTGCCCGGGCACTGGCAGCAGATCCTGAGCTGATCGTCTGCGATGAGCCTGTCTCGGCGCTGGATGTGCCGGTTCAAAACCAGATCCTGAATCTGCTTCGCGCGCTCCAGGCATCCAGAGGCCTGACTTACCTGTTTATCAGCCATGATCTGTCGGTTGTGCGGCATATCTCTGACCGGGTATGCATCATGTTCCTGGGAATGCTGTGTGAAATGGGAGAGACGGAGGAGGTTTACCGGTCTCCACGGCATCCTTATACAAGATTCCTGCTGGATGCCATCCTTCTGCCTGACCCGCATCACCGGCATGAAGAGGCGAAACTGCTGACAGGCGAGATCCCCAGCGCGGTAGATGTGCCATCCGGGTGCCGCTTCCGCACAAGGTGTCCTTATGCAGCACCGGAATGCGGCACGCAGATTCCTGCCATGAAAGAGACGGACGGAAGGCTTGTCGCATGCCACCATCCGCTCATCTGATACAGGCATATGCCGCTTTAGCGGCGTGCGCCGGGCGGACGAAAACGAATTAAGTGCAGACACTTAATTCGTTTACGATACATATTGGGAAGCAAACAGGCGGGAAACGTGGAATGAATACAAGAGAAAACACAAAACTCAGGATTGTCTATACGATTATATTCGGCTGCGTTGCCGTCATTCTGTTCTATTATCTTATAGGGCAGATTCAGCACAGGATCGCTACGATTCAGCTCCAGAAAGAGATGAAGGAGATCTGTACGTATGCTCAGAATAATTATCAATTTGCTGAGCAGCAGTGCGATTATATTGACATGTCCTTTCGTTCTGTCCAGACTGAGGATGTGATTCTGTTGGCAGAGATTGCAAGGAAGGATCCGGAATTTGAGATTTCCGATCAATACCTGAAAAGCCTGAACCTTGATCAGTTTTTCTTTAATATCGTAATTCTGGATCGCAAAGGGAAGGTTTTGGCAACCATGGAAGACGACCAAAACCTGTGGAAGCCGACGGATGAGGCGATAGAGACATTGAACCAGGTGTTCACGTCAGGCTACGCTAGTCGTTTTCCTGCATCTGTAGAGAGCAAAAAAGATAGTTATCTGGATGCGATTGAAAAGGGCAATTATTCTTTGATGTCTGACGGGGCAAGCTATTGGTATGTAGATGCCATTGATGATGCACACGCCATTGCCATAAAGACAGCTGACCTGACCAAAATATCTTTTTCGCAGATCAGCAGTGCCTGGGTCAGGCTCCTTCAGAATGAAACAGTGGGGGAAAATGGCTTTGTATTTGCCTGGTCGGATCAGGATGGCAGGATTCTGTATTATCCGAGACAAAGTATCATTGAAGAGCCATTGGAAACCATTGGATTAAGCCCGGAGAAGATGAAGGACCAATCCTTTAGCAGGCAGAAGATTGACGGGGAAAGGATGTATGTGTATTCTTTCCATTTTCCGGATCACCAGGCATGGATCGCATGCGCTGTCTCGGAGAATGAACTGGAAGATACCAAGGGGTTTACCCGGAATGCTGTAGGCTTTTCGTTTGCATTGCTATGCGGAGCACTGGTATATTATGTAATCCTGTTACTGCATCAGAAGAAGGCGAAGGTTCTCACGGATTTTACGCATTCCGGAACAACAACTGCACATAAAAGCAGAAAATATAAGCTTTTGATTCTTACATGCCTGCTTGTAGTGCTGCTGTTTCTGTTTCTGATTTACCTGCAGACACTGTATCTGATGTCAACCTGGGCAGAAACGGCGTCACGGCATACCGGAGAGATCGAGGAAAATGTTGAGCTGCAGAGCATATATGCGGATGGATTCGTTTCGGTCTATGATGAACAGAAGCAGAAGCAGCTTGGGATTTTGGCAGATTTTTTGTCCAGATGTCCGGATGCTGTCAGTGCATCGACTCTGGATGCGCTTTCCTTTGCAGTCCAGGCGGATCAAATACAGGTATTGGATCTGGAAGGAAAATCGGTATCGGAAACGACTTCCATGAGCTATAGCTCCTTACAGGAATCCGTTTCCGCGGAAACGACGGTCAGTCCTGCGGAAGCGGTGGCTGCGCAGGACGTAGGCCGGAAAACATTTGACTGGATGAAGGATGGACGCCGGGTACTGCTTCCGCTCCACGATGAGTCTGAAACGAATTCCGGTTTTTTGTATGTTAAGTATTATGAAATCAATGTTGACATGGCGCTGGATACATTTACGCTTAGCGCAACGCTGGAACGGATCCAGCCTGGAAAGGGGGGATTTGTTTTTGCGGTGGATATGGAGACAAAAAAGTTCATCTGTTATCCGGGTGGGGATCTGGCAGGCAGGGATGCGATGGAGTATGGCTTGACAGAGAACCAGATAAAAGATAATTTTTGCGATTACATCCAGATCAACGGGGCGACTTATTATGCGGCGACGGATGTGATCGGGACGAACCTGATCTATTATGCGGTCCCGAAGGGGAACCTGCTCCAGTCACGGATTCAGTTTGGCATTGTGTCTGCGGCTTGTGCGGCCGTCTTGTTTTTGCTGATCGGACTGGGACTCTATACCAGCAGGGAGCAGATTGAGCTGGTGAAACCGGACAATGAGCGGCATGTGATAGACGAGGGGAAAGGATTGCCGGAGTATAAAGTATTGCGTGTGCTGGGACTTTACCTGATCCTCGGGGCAGCTTTGTTTACGGGATACAGCAGTCTCCGTGAGAACTCTGACATGGGAGGCGTGCTGGGATATGTCCTGTCGGGCAGATGGGAGCGGAGCTTTAATGTGTTTGCACTGACTTCTGCTGTGCTGATCCTGTGCCGGGGCGGACTGGTGCTGTTTTTCGCATCTAGGTTCGTTCGGGCGCTGGGAGGAATCCTGCCGCTGCGCGGGGGGACAATCCTGAAAATGGTTGGCGGTCTTGTAACTTACCTGGCGGTGGCGTTTCTGATTTATCAATGCGCGCTTTGCTTCGGGTTGAACCCGACCGCCCTGGTGGCATCCGCCGGAATTGTATCGGTGGTCGTCGGTATCGGGGCGAACAGCCTGGTCGGGGATATCCTGGCCGGTATATTCCTGCTGATGGAAGGAAATATACAGGTCGGGGATGTCGTCAAGGTGGGAGATTTCCGCGGTTATGTCATGGAAATGGGCCTTCGGATGACGAAGCTGTTTGACATGGAGACAGACGATGTGAAGATTATTCCGAACAATGAAGTGCGCAATGTCATTCACATGACCATGCGTACATCGATTGTTTACAGTGAATTCCAGATCTGCTACGAAGAACGGATCGAGCAGGTGGAAAAGATTGTGAGAGAGGAATTGCAAAATGCGAAAAAGAGCCCGCTGATCCTGAGCGGCCCGGTTTACATTGGCGTCAGCGCGCTGGGAGACAATGGCGTGACGATGAAGATGGCTACGAAGTGCCATGAATCCAGCCGGAAGAAGGTAGAGCGGGAAGTCAACCACATTGTATACACGATCTTCCAGAAGAACGGAATCTCGGTGCCTTATCCGCAGGTCACGCTGCATACCGGGAGTGACGAGATGATTGAGCGGGAGTGAAACAGAGGGAGAGAATGAACGCCGGATGAAGTCGGGAAGGGAGAACGTCGGATCAAGCGGGAGAGCGGAACGCCGGATAAAGCGGGAGAGGGAGAACGCCGGATGAAGTCGGGAAGGAGGAAGGCTGGATGAAACGGGTAATTGGGACAGGAATCCAGGATTTTGAAAAACTGAAGATGAATCATGGGTTTTATGTTGACAAGACCCATTTTATAAGAGAATGGTGGCAGGGAAAAGATGATGTAACCCTGATCACCCGTCCCCGGCGTTTTGGCAAGACGTTGAATATGTCAACGTTGAATTGTTTCTTCTCCAACAAATACGAAAACCGCGGAGAGCTGTTTGAGGAACTGAAGGTATGGGAAGATCTGGCCATGCGCAAGGAGCAAGGGAGGTGGCCTGTGATTTTCCTGAGCTTTGCGGGCATCAAGGGTGAAACGTACTCGCTGAAATACGGCTTTGCCTTTCAGGGAAAAGAATGCCTGATCCGAAAGCAGTGAAACAGGGGACGGTTCCCCGTTCCATTCCGGGCGTCAGCGGTATATTTCCAGAGGAAAATGACTACGCGGAAGATCCAGTCTATGAACATGGCATACCAGATGCCGAGGATATCCATATGCAGTACCCTGACAAAAACATTGGCCATGCCGACCCGGAAAATCCACATCGTTGCAATGGAAACAATCATCGTGAATGCGGCATGTCCGGTTGCTCTGAAGTAGTTGGGAAGCAGGAAAGCTATCGGCCAGATGACCATCGCAATGCTGTGGACAAGGAGCAGCTTCATCGCGGGAGCGGCAGATTCCGGCGACAGGTGGTACCAGCTTACCAGCAGACCTCTCCCGGCGACCATGGCCGTGCAGAGAAATGCAAGGAGGACGTAGTTTAGCCCTACGAGCTTCCAGGCATACGCCCTGGCCTGTTTTTCTTCCCCGGCTCCGACACATTGTCCGACGACAGTCATCATGCCGGCACCCAGCGCATTTCCGGGAAGATACAAGTATGTAACAAGGTTTGAGGCTACGGCAAAGGCGGCGATGGAGGCAGTTCCCATCGTGGATACCAGACTTTGCAGCACCAGCTTGCCGAACTGGAAGATCCCGCTTTCCATGCCGGATGGGATTCCAATGGAGCAGATGTTGCGGATGACTGCCAGGTTCGGGATCAGGTCTTCCTTCCTGCGGATTCTTACCGGGCAGTCTTTTTTCTGCAGGGCAATCAGCACCAGGACAGCTGCCAGGATCCTGGAGCATGCTGTTGGGATGGCAACGCCTGCGACTCCCATTTTCAGCCCAAAGATACAGATTGCATTTCCGGCTATGTTTACGGCGTTCATGATCAGCGATACAGCCAGGGAGGCTCTTGTCATACCGGCAGATCGCAGAATGGCGGCGCCGGAATAGTAGACAGCAAGGCAGGGAAGCGAGAACGTAGTAATACGCAGATAAACCACTGCATTGTCCATAACGCTCTTTTCGATTGTTCCGAAAATGAAACCGAGCAGGGGCGTGCCGGCTGATAATAAAACCGCTGAAACCACGAACATTGCCGAGACTGTGAGCGTCAGAAGCTGCGCTCCGCTTCGTGCGGCTCTTTCCGGGTCACGACTGCCGATGGACCTGGCACAGACGACAGTGCCGCCGGTTGTCAGACCAAGGATCACCTGGATCACGAGGATATTGACAGAATCCACCAGTGAAACGCCGGACATTGCGGATTCCCCGACAAAGGAGACCATCAGCACATCTGCCATGCCGACAAAAACTGCAAGAAGCTGTTCCATAATCAGCGGCCAGAGCAGCCTGAAAAGCTGCCTGTTAGAGAATAAGGGTTTTGATGACATAACGGCAGGGGAAACCTCACATCTAATTCTATAAACGTAAGTTTTCAGGTGAAACGGGGGACGGTTCTCCGTTTCATAT
>CAMORF010000115.1 GCA_946623485.1 uncultured Clostridia bacterium | reverse complement strand
CATAATAACTTGTACATCTTGCTTGTCTTTTCATCCGATAGCACAGCTCAAAAATCATTCACAGAGTAAGCATTATTAAAAAAAGCGGGGCATCTGCCCCGCTTTTTCCATGAATTGATCTCTTTCCATGAATTGATCTCTTTTCATGAATTGATCTCTTTCCATGGGTTCCTCTCTTTGTCGAGAATCATCGATTCCATGGATTCATCATCCAGGTCATCCGGTTACCCTGACCTTGATTCTGACCTTTTTGCTTCCGCTCGTAACCGTGATCACTGCGGTTCCTTTTGCCTTTGCCGTAAGGACGCCTTTCTTCGTAACGTTCACAATTTTTTTCGAGCTTGAAGAATACTTTATTTTTTCCGTCGAGGTAACAGGGTAAAGCTTAATCGCCAGCGCTTTTTTACTGCCCGCAGGCATCGTCAGTGTTTTCGACTCGACAATGATCTTTTTTGTTTTAACGATTCCCTTCAGCACCTTGACCCGGAAGCGTACTTCCTTGCCGCTTGCTGTTTTTGCAGTGATCACGGCCTTTCCGGTTTTACTGCCGGCAATGACCTGGCAGGTTCCATCCGCCTTCCCGGTCACCTGTACCTTGTCCGAAGCGGAAGACTTCCATTGGTCAACAGTATCCCCGCCGGCCAGCCCCTCTACCCGCAGCGCGGAAGTTTTCGTATTCTTTTTCAACGGAACCTGATAAAGAATATTCGCGCGCGGATTAGAGCCTGGATATTGAACGGTTCCCGGGTCCGGCTGCGGATCCGGCTCCGGATCCTTCGGAGCAGGCTGGCTTGCGGCAATCCCCTTTGTCATATCCAGAATGCCTGTCCCATACTTTCGGCCGGAGGAATCGTTGATTGGTTTGACGTATGTTTCGAGTCTCTTTTCTACATCAAACGGACTCAGGGATGCCTCTACCGCTTTCAGCATCGCAGCTGCCGCGCATACGCATGGCGCGGAAAAAGAGGACCCATTGCACACAGCATATGCATTGTTCGAGGAATAATATGCTGTAACCACATTCGATCCCGGCGCGCACAGATCAACACTGGCGCCGTAATTCGAAAAATTGGACGGCTTACCGCTGCTGTCACAGGACGCAACAATCACACTGCCCGGCGCATCCGCGTCCGTAATATTCGCCGGCGGGTGAACCGCTGTATCTTCATTCTGGTTACCGGCAGCCAGAACGACAACAGCCCCGGCCGAAGTCGCGTCAGCAATTTCCTTCTTCAGGACGGTGGAGTTACGGATGGCAGTTACGGATACAAAACTAAGATTAATCACCTCTGCATTCCGATAATACTGTCCTCCCCCGGAACTCTTTCCTGCAAGCGTCCTGAGTGCAATCATGATCGTGGAAACCTCAGTCTCACCGTTGGAATCCAGCGCCTTGACAGGAATCAGTTTTATCTGGTTCAGCCCGGGCGTACACTCCGCGACAACCCCCGCAACCATAGTACCATGGCCGTTATCGTCCGTAGCATCCTTGTCATTGTTGATAAAATCGTATTCCCCGATCGAGCTGATCCGGCCGTTGAACAATTCATGCGTCTTTCGGATCCCTGAGTCAATGACGGCCACACGGACAACCGTACTGTTTCCCTTCTGGCTGATATAGTTCGCATATGCGTCACATCCGGTATAGGAAGTCCCCCAATTGCCGGGAACCTGCGATGCCTGGGCAGAAAACGATATCTGCTGGGCAAAAAGAGGAACGTCCGGTTCCACGGAAAGAACAGACGCATCCCTCGCAAGCGCAATGGCCGCTTTTCTTGCGTCCACAGAATTCGCGAACTGGAGAATATAGCATCCCTCCCGGTTCCGGATCGCACTTTCCGCGCCATATGTTTCCGGATCCAGGGTTCCATCCTTTGTCAGGACGATCAGCCGTCCATTGATGTACGGATTACGCTCCGCCTCCTGCTCCGTTACCGCCCTGTCATACGCTCCCGTCATATCAATCAGTTCAGACCGGAACCGGCTGTCAGACAAAACCGGAAGCGAATCCGCACACACACTCCGGGAGAAAGATAAGATCCAGACTCCTGACAGTATGGTGAAAAAGAGCAGGCTGCGCAGCCAAAAGCACCTGTTCACATTTTTATAAATCTGGAATTCCATGTCATCTGCCATTCTCTGATCCATATGCTGCTTATCCAGCTGTCATCCTTTCCATACAATCTCATCATCCGTTCCGGGCACTTGCCCCGGTCATTCCATCCCAATCAGCTCTTCCAGGATCTCCCTTGGCGGGATCTCCGGATACTGGCACAAGGAGAGATAGTTCCAGCGCTGCATGACCTTAAATGGAATGATCGTGTAATTCTGCAGTTTTCCTCTCTCTCCTTCGATCGCGGAGTGGAAAAACTTTGTAACATGATGCCCGCCGTTTTGCTTCACCCGTTCCAGGATCGAATCCATATCATAAAATGCGCAGAAGCTTTCGCTCTCTTCCGGGCAGATATAACGTTCCGCGTACTGCCTGACCAGCCGGACCGAATCCGAATCCAGATCCGTCAGCTTCCGCTGATCCGCATCCAGATAGAGATTTACAACCGTACCGTTCTCATCAAACAGGTCAATCCGGAAATAAGCGCCCAGCAAGTATTCCTCTGCAACAGAGATCCCCTGAATCTGCTTTTCGCTCGATCTTTGCCCCAGCTCCTTGACAATCGTAAGAAACGCTGCCCGGTCGCCTTCACGGGTGATGAACATGATGTCCGTATTGAACAGAACACCATTGATCAGGAGTTCCCCCTGCATTCTTCCTGCAGCCTCTGCCCTCCTTGCAAGACGCAGGAAGGCAGTATTCTCCGCAAGATACTGTTCATTGGAACGCTTCTGTGCTGCTTCCAGGGTTTCGATCTTCACGGAATGCAGAAACCGCTTATATGCTTCATTTCCATACAGGAAATGGATCTCTCCGGTATCCGTTGTCTCCAGCACTGTAATGGGAAGCCTGTTCTTCTCCTGCAGAATCTCTTCTTCCATCGGCGTGGGGCTCAGCATGTTGACCTTCCCGATCTTCGAATAATATCTGCGCCGGGCAGGTGTCTCCATGATCTTCGTCCCGTCTGAATCCTTTTTAAAATAACAGCCCTCAGGCGTGCGGATCAGGCGCTCAGGCCTTCCAAACAGAAAGCCCTGCAGCTTCTCACATCCCACCTCAAGCAGGAACTCATACTGCTCCTTTGTCTCAACTCCCTCAGCAAGTGTCTGCATGCCCAGACGTTTTGCCATATTGACAACCGAAGCAATGATAATCCTGGTGCGCGGGCTCTCCGGCAGCTGTTTCAGGAAAGACATGTCAATCTTGAGCACATCAAAATGATACATCTGGAGGTTATTCAGAGAGCTGTACCCGGATCCGAAGTCATCCATCCAGATCTGATACCCCAGTTCGCGGAACTGGTCAATGATGCTCGCCAAAAATTCCTCGCCCTCGGCAACGGCACTCTCGGTGATCTCAATATGAAGCAAGCGTCTGGGAATGTCATAATCCTCCCTGCACTTCTCAATCTCCCGGATTACATCTATCATCCGGAAATCAACCCGGGACAGGTTGACGGATACCGGAACAACCTGCCAGGCATGATCAATCGCATAGCGCAAATCCTTGCACACCATCCGGATGATATGCATGTCCAGCTTATGCACCAGAGCTTCCTGCTCAAACAATGGGATAAAGATGCCCGGTGAAATCATGCCATACCGCTGATCAATCCATCGGGCCAACGCCTCATACCCGCAGCACTCTCCTGTCAGGACACGGACCTCAGGCTGGTAGAAGGGCTGAATATCCCCTCTCTCCAATGCTTCGTCAAAGTTGCTTACCAGGTATTGCTGGAATCTGAGTTCCTTTGAGACCTGCTCATCAAATACCTGAAATGACTCTTTGTGCCGCTCTGCATAAAAACATGCCTGGCGGGCACGGTCCATGGTTTCAAAGGGATCCGGCGGGCTGGAGCAATGGGCGATCCCCGCTTTCAGGGAAATCCTGTCCCCCCTTGGAATGTGGTTTACCTGGTTCTGAAGCTTATGAAGCCCTTCCTTTACCTGGTCCGCTTCCATCCCCGGAATCATGAACACAAAATGATGGGAACTCTCCCTTGCCGCATATGCGCAGGGGAGGATCTCCAGGACGCCATCTGCTACTGCACGAAGAAAACGGTTTCCATGTTCGTATCCATAGCGTACATTCAAAGTCTTGAACATGGGAATGCTCATGTAGACCATGCAGCCATACTTGCACTTTCCGGAATAACCGTTCTGTAGGTATTGGATAATTCCATCCATCGACAAAAGACCGGTTAATTCATCCCGCTCATAGCTGCTGTCTATCTGATTCATCACAGACATAGGGGTGCCTCCATGATCTAAGGATCTGATACCGTCTAATAGCTATCTTTAGTATATCTGATTTCACTCAAAAAAACACTTGCTTTTTGAAATATATCGCAAACGCAAATAACGTTTTGCATTTTTACGCCCGCCTGTTCAGTTGGAAACGCGAATCGCCCCCTCCAGATCCGTACGATGATACGGAATGCGCGCCTGCTCAAGGCGCCGGAGCATCTCACCGGCAGGGTGCCCGTAACGGTTGTTTTTTCCGCAGGATATCAGGACGGCATCAGGCTTTACCATCTCAAGCAGCGCCTCAGAAGTAGCATACTTGCTCCCGTGATGACCAGCAATCAAAACCAGCTTCCCCTGCCCGGACAAGGATGGAAACAGCCGGCTTGCCTGCAGGTCCCTGACAAACTTTGCCTCGCCTTCCTTCTCCAGGTCTCCCATGAGAAGGATCCGAAGATCCCGGAAAGCAGCCAGCATGACGATACAATCTTCATTTGCATTTCCCGTAAGACGGCCCGGTGACGGATGTAAGACCTCCAATTCCATCCCATCCAGCTCCATCCGGCTTCCCGCCCCTGCCCCGCAGACCATGATCCCCTGCCTGGCCGCCAATTCCAGGATTCCATTCCATCTGTCTTCATACACAGGAAGCGCAGGAAGGATCACTTTCCCGATTGTGACATCTGCCGCGTTCTGCCCGCACAGATTCTTTGTATACAAGGACAGCATCTGTTCCATTCCATTGATGTGGTCCAGATCCGCGTGGGACAGGAATACCATGTCAACCTTCCGGATTCCGTAATATTTCAAAACCGGATCGATGCGGTACCGCCAGACATTTTCCACCGAGCTGGATCCTGCGTCAAACAAGATGACCGATCTGTCATGCACGATCAGATTGCAGCTTCCCTGCCCGATATCAAGGCAGGTAAACCGGAATGCCGGGCGCTGCCGCAGACTGATCATCAGGATAATGGCACAAAGCATGGAAGCAAACGCCGAACGCGTGCGCACAAGCGGGCTTGCCAGGTTTTTACGTCTGTCCTTGCAAAAATGTCCCGGCCCCATTCTGCTCACACGATACGAAAACAGAATCAGTACCGCATAATACAGCAGCATCTGCCAGGCTGCCGGCCTGCCCAGGATCAATACACTGCAGGGAATCTTCCGTTCCAGAAAACAGACTTCCTTCAGCAGCTTCAGCATCATCCTTCCCGGCCACGCGAATGCCTTCCCGGCTCCTGCGAAAAGCGGGATGCCTGTCTCAAAAAACGCATACCCGCAGATGCTTCCTGCCAGGCTGAAACCGATCGTAAGCCCCATCCATGCCGGCATCACCGGATACAGTAAAAATGTATATGGCGTTGTCTGATAGAAAAACCATAATACAGCCGGCAAGGATCCCGCATAGAGCGCAAAGGCTTTTGTGAGGGATCTCTGCCATGAGATTGCGGGCCTCAGGATCCTTGAAAAAACAGGCGTGAGATAATCCATTGACAGGATGCAGACACCTGACAGCAGAAAGGAGCTGTCCCAGACCGCGGCCGGCTGCCTTACAAGAACGATTACAGCAGCTGCCGACAAAGCGCTCAGCGTATCCCTGGTACGCCCGAAAACCTGCGCGCCAAGCCACATGCCAAACGTAACCAGTACCCTCTGCGCAGACAGGCCAAACCCGGTCAGAAAGGCGTAGCTGAGTGCCCAGGCAAAGGCACAGGCGGCAGAAACGGCAAACGGCAGCCGCCTCTTTCTGAGAAGCCGGTAAAGCATCATGCCGGTCAATGAAATATGCAGACCGGACACACACACCAGCCAGGAAAGCCCGCCATCCCGGAAAAGCTGCCTGGTTCCGCTGTCAAGCCCGGATCCTTCCCCCAGAAGGAAAGAGGCAGCCTGGGCTGCATCCTCCGGCCCAAAGACAGAGGAAAGTCCCATCTGCATCCCGATTCTCAGATGCGCAAGATAATTGCGAAAACCAAGCCACACACTGAAAGAAGGCCGGTCCCGTTCCAGGAGCTGAACCTCACCCATTTTCAGGATGATTCTGCGGGAAAGGTAATACTTTCGCATGTCAAGCTGACCAGGATTCGTTGCACGTTCCGGCTGGGTGCATTTCCCATGAAGGACAATCCGGTCGCCAATCCGGACTGAGGAAAATAGATCGCTTTGGTCTTCCTTTGTGCTTCCATACCCTGGCAGCGTGCCTTCATCCGGTCTTATCCCATACATCCCTTCGTTTTGCTCCTGTCCGTCAGACAGGAATACCTGAAGCCGGTCGCCGGCAGTAATCACATGGTTCAGGCTGTCCGTCACCGTGCGGAGCAAAGCCTGCCCATTCTCCTTCCCGGGATTCAGAAACACCAGGTGATCCAGCATCAGCCGGTATCCATTGGCCGTGCACTCACGGTTCACCACAATTCCGGAAACAGACATTCTTCTTCTGTCAGCAATGCTGTATGCCTTCCCTTCCGGATCAACGCAGCCAGGGAACCTGCCGGCCAGGATCAGGCATATGAGAAGCAAGGCAGCCGGAAACAGCGGACGCCTTAAGACAGACCGGTAAAACGCATTCCCGAAAACAGATATGGAGAAAACATCCCGCAAGCCAGACTTGCAAGAGGCATTCCGGAAGCCAGACTTGCAGAAGGCATTCCG
>CAMORF010000114.1 GCA_946623485.1 uncultured Clostridia bacterium | reverse complement strand
AGCCTGCTGCTGCCGATTCCCGGCATTTGATTGCCCTTGTTCCCCGGAAATCAGTTTCCGCAAATCTCCGGAAAAGGACTGCCGGATCTCCCCGGGCAAGACACCGATTTTACGGATTCCATGTGCCCGCAGCCGGTCCATCATCAAAAAGTCCACCTGGTCCAGGAATAATCTCTCATCAAATCCCCCAACTTCACGCAAAGCGCTTCCCGCCAGGAAGAAACCGCTGTTGATCGGATAGAGATCCCTGTATATACCAGGCTTTGGCCGCCTGAGAAACATGGAAAAAGCAAGTTCCTTTGCGTGCTCACTGCGCGGTGAGATCCATCCGCTTTCCGTCTCCACGACACCGCACATCATCTGCAGCGGAATCCTCCGCCTGCCGGCGGCATCGCCTGCTCTATGACCATGGGCATCACCCCCCGCATCACCGCTGGCACCGCATGCTGCATCGCCATGGGCATTGTATGCTCCACTGCCATGAATGCCGCAGAGATACCTGTGAGCATTTTCCAGATACTCTAAAGAAAACCAGGTGTCATCATCCGCAAACATCACCCAGTATCTGGCATCCTGCGGAATCGTTGCGATTGCCCGATTGTAAGCACGGCTCAACCCAATGTTGCCCCCGCATTCTATATATCTCAGCCAGCTTCTCTGTGATGCAACCTCACGGTTCTGTTCCAGTATGGACTCTTCCGTAGAATTGTCTGCAATGATCAGGGTTATCTCCGGATGCCGGCCGATCATTGCCTGAAACTGCGGCAAAGACCGTATCTCACAAATGCGCCGGTTATAAATCACGGTAATGATATGAATTGTGATATTGTTCCTGTTACACGCCTGAACCTGTTTTCCAATCATCCTTCCCTCATGCTCCCCAATCTGCGCTCTTCCCCTGGCACAGGCCTCCGCTCCGGCGCAGATCCAAGAATTCTTTCCGCATGCTTCTGCCTTCTTCCCAGGATCAGGCCTCCGCTCCGGCGCAGATCCAAGGATTCTTTCCGCACGCTTCTGCCTTCTTTCCAGGATCAGGCCTCCGCTCCGGCGCAATCCAAAGCTTTTTTCCACACGCTCCCGCGCCATTTTTCCTATCCTCTGCCATAGATCCGTGCGAAGATATGCTCCAGGTGCAGTCTCGAAGTCATCCGAATCACCTGCACAGCAACCCGATCGCGCAGAATTTCACCACGAAGCTGACATGAAAACGGAGAAATCACCGGCAGCAAATCATTTTCACGAAGCCATTGACGGCAACGGCGAAACTCCTCCTCCAGGCGTACACGATCTGCCTCACGGCCGGAAACATAGAGATGATAAGCACAATGCCGGTACAAAAAATACCGGAACAAATCCCCCCGCTCCGGGTGCACCTCAAGCACCTTGTCCAGCATCGGAAAGATGTCCGCTTCTTCCCGGATTCCTTTATGGACCGTATTGGAAATGCTCTCCTTATGATCGACCCATCCGTATGAGACAGAATCACTGTAAGCGATCAACGGCTTCCCCGCCTGGAGCATCATTTGAAAGAAAATATCCTCGCCGTAAGGATATTCAAGGAAATGCGCCCCACACCTTTCAACAAAGCGCCTCCGGTAAATCTTCGCCCAGGGAGAAACATTGATAAATGCAGGCCACTCCGGCTCCCTGCTTCCCTGCGCTTCACCACGCTGTATATCCATAACGTTTCTCCGGGGTCCGCCACGGGAATCATCCTTCCCATCTTCCGGATTTATGCGCCGGCTTTTCGCAAGCCTGCGCGTAAACAACGTTTTCCCTTCCGGGGAAATACGACGATAGCCGCCAATCACAAGGTCAGCACCGGTCCTCTCAATCTCCGTCACATATTCCTGTACATATCCCTTCGGCACGCGGTCATCATCATCCATAAACATAATATACGCACCGGATGCCGCAGCCAGCCCCGCGTTTCTGGCACAAGCCGTACCACCATTTTTCTGGTGAAGGACACACACGCGCTCATCGTACCCGGCCAGGCGGTCAAGCATTCTCCCGGATCCATCGGTCGAACCGTCATCCACAAAGATCACTTCAATTCTGTGATACGTCTGCCGCAGAAGATCCCTGGCCGTTCTGGCAAGGTACTTCCGCGCATTGAAGACAGGCACTATGATGCTTACCGTCATAGAATCCTCCTGGAACATGTTCTTTCACCGCTCCAATCCACATCCTGCATCCATGCAATTTCGCCACCGTCATATACAAAAGCAGAACACTTATGGTATTCTAACTTTAATTACTGCTATCGTCAATGAAACAGAGCATGTGCGGGAGCAGGATGTCTTCCCGTATACAGAATCAAGACACCATCAATCATACGGAGTTTTTATAACATGAAATATCTCAATCCGATCTATCTTAGGCAAACAGCGGATTTCCTGCAAAGATACGGCCTGAAAAGCGTTCTGAATAAGGTTCCGGAATATCTCATGATGACGCGAGGCTATCAGGCCTGGCGCAAGGAGCATGCACCTTCTGAAGCGGAGCTTGCATCGCAGAGGCGCATGTTCCAATCTGCCGCGGACCATCTGAAAGAACAGGCAGCCTCCCATGCTGCAGACGATTCCCGCACCAGCCGGATCACGCAGCCTTCTGACACTTCCCACGCCAGCCAGCTTGCGCAGTCTTCTGAAGCTTCCCGCGCTATCCTGTCCAGTCTCCCGCGGTTTAGCATCCTCGTTCCTGCCTACAACACAGATCTAAGGCACCTGAGGCAGATGTTCGAATCCGTGCTGGCTCAGACATACGGGAACTGGGAGCTATGCATTGCTGACGGAAGTCCGAAGCCATCCGGCATAGAAGAATTCTTTGTCCGGTACGCAGCATCCCGCAGGCTTCCCATGATTTCCTCCACTGTACCTGACCCAACGCGCTCCAATGTGCCTGACCCGACGCGCTCCACTGTGCCTGACCCGACGCGCTCCACTGTGCCTGATCAGACACACTCCATTCTCTCCTTCTCCCCGGACACGAAATCATACAGCCGGGTATGCCTTGCCTCCGTCGATAATATGGGAATCGCCGGCAATACCAATGCGGCCCTCGCGATGGCGACAGGAGATTTCATCGTGCTTCTGGATCACGATGATCTTCTCAGCCCGGACGCACTATTCGAGCTTGCGCTTACGATCAATCAAAATGCATCCGCTGATGTCATTTACACCGATGAGGACATGGTATCCGCCGACGGCACATTTCTCCATAACCCAAACTTTAAGCCGGACTTCAGCCTCGACCTGCTGCGAAGCTGCAATTACATCACACACCTTTACGTGGTACGCCGTACCCTGGCACTGGAGGCAGGCGCCTTTTCAAAAGACTGCGATGGCTCCCAGGACTATGACTTTACTCTGAAAACAGCAGAGCGGGCACGCCAGGTATGCCACATCCCCAAGGTGCTCTACCATTGGAGGGTGCATGGCGGCTCTGTCGCGGCAGATTCCGGCAACAAAGAATATGCCTATGACTCCGCGATCCGCGCGCTCGAACGCCATTACAAAAGGTGCGGAGTACATGCATCTGTATCGAAGGATCCTCAGCCCGGTTTTTATCTCACGGACTACACAATCGAAGAAAAGCCTCTGGTTTCGGTGCTCATGTCCCATTGCGCAGGCAGCCTCAGGGAAGAATTGGAATCCGGCTTCCACTCATTTTCCTATACACTGGAATTTCCACGTTCCATCCGGGAAGCACACGGGGCATATGTTCTTGTACTCAGGAAAATTGCCCACATCGGTCCAAACACCATCCGCCTGCTGCTCTCCAACTGCATGCGGGATGAGATCGGCATCGCAGTGCCGCGCATCCTTCGGGAGGATGGGAAGGTTGCGGAATCCGGACTCATCTTCAATGCAGACGGAGAGATCCTCTCCCCCTTTGCAGGGCAGACCACGGTCTATCCAGGCTACCACTGCTATGCCGTCTGCCAGCATCAGGCATCATTGGCAGGACCATATTGTTATATGACAACCATGGAAAATCTGCGCCGGAACTGGCGCGGAAAGGCACGTTCAATGCAGCAAAGCCGTACCCGGCAAGAGCCAAAGTCCCAGGCAGCTTTCAGCACGCATGCCGAAACGGCAACGAAAACAACGCACGGCAAACCCACCGAAACGGCAGCGCAATCACTCCATGGCCGGATGGCAGAATTCAGTTTCCGCACCCGGCAGGACCGCAAGCAAATCGCAGTCATTCCGAGAGCTTGTGTCACATTAACAAAACAGGGAACCCAGGACGCCAGCAGCAAACGATATTTCAACATCAGAAGCCTTGACGATATCCATTATGGCAGCAGCTGCTCCGGCAATCACGCTTCCGGCAGCATCCATTCTGACGAGCGTTACGATCACGGCTGGTATGATCCTTTCTATACACCAAACTTTTCGCAACAGCAGCCGTATCGTTTCCGCGGTCCATACATAGGGCAGACCTGATGATTCCTCCATTGATACGGAGTGCAGATCTGACGTTTCCGCCATCTATACGGAAGTCAGATCTGACGTTTCCGTCATCCATACGGAGGTCAGATCTGATTCGAATCCTGCCCCCTGCGATACCGTCTTTCAAGCCATCTTGCCACAGGATCCGGCCAGAAACGCTGAAATATGCTCAGTTCTTCTTTGGTTCTGGTCTGATCCGCAATCAGCTCCGTGGTCGTTGAAGCTTCATGAATCCGATGCCCCATCAACAGGTGCGGATCAAACACGAAGGTTCCTTTCAGCCGGGAGAACCTTTCCCAGGCTTCCCAATCCTGCGTAACCCGGTAGGAACTGTCAAACAGCTGTCCCCCCGGAAGGTTTGGAATCACATAGGTCACAGAAGGACAATCAATGGGAGAGCCCAACGACAAAATCCTGCGCCTGATCCACACACTGTTCTGCAGCAGCCTGCTGCGGAAAGGAAGGAGCATCACACGCTTGATCCACAGGTTCCGATTGGACGGCACCTTCTCACCCTCCCGGATCTCATAATAATCCGAAAAGAAAATCAGCGGGTGCCGCGCCCTGTTCAGCCCCTGCAGCGCCCGCTCAAGATAAGCAGGTTCATACACATCATCCTGATGCGCAATCGTCACATACCTCGTCTTTGCGCAGGACACCGCAAAATTCCAATCCTGCGTAATTCCGTGTGCCCCCTGATTCACGTATATGGGAAAATGAAACCGTTCCGCGATCTTTTTAATAGTTTCGTTGGGCGTCGATGTCGCAATCAGGATACGAGAACGTACTGTCTGATGAAGCAGGGAATCCACACATATCTCCAAAAACGGACTGTCCCCATAAGCACAAATCACCCATGTATGATTCCGGGCTTGTCTCCGAGAATAACCACTGGAATTGCTCGGATGCCCATTCCTGGCATAACGATGTTTTCTACTCCCGGCATAACTTCGACTGCCACTCCCGGCATAACTCCGATTGCCACTCCCGGCATAGCCA
Source organism: uncultured Clostridia bacterium (assembly GCA_946623485.1). Taxonomy (GTDB): domain Bacteria; phylum Bacillota; class Clostridia; order Lachnospirales; family Lachnospiraceae; genus Porcincola. The sequence goes on along the minus strand of CAMORF010000114.1, from coordinate 1,560 downwards.
TGTACATTACTGTGTATATGGCTATGTACATTGCTCTGGCTGACGCCCTCTTGCCTCTGATCCTGTCTGCTCATTTGTACCTGCTCATTTTCTCCGCATGGGAACACTATGAATCTGCCGCAACAGCTTCGGATTCCACTTTCGATTCCGCTTTCGGTTCCACTTTCGATTCCGCCCGGCGCATCTGGTCTTCATAATCCTTCAGAGCCGCATACTGCGCCAGCCGCCTCTGATTCGCTGTCGCGCGCGAGAGGGCAACGGTCAGTGAAAAAATAATCAGCCCCAGGAATACAAACCCAAGGAAAAAGATCATATTCACCGGCGCGTATATTCCAAGTAACTCTGCCACCTTCATCATGGCCTGCGGGAAAATGGCAAAGAAGATCAGCACGAGATCCGCCAGAAGCCACGCCAGGACATACTTCAATTCCAGCGTACGCTTCCTGACCATATTGATAATGATCGCAAGAAGCAAAAGAAGCCCCAACACGATTAATATTCTTGCTTTAACAGAAAGCACGAGTCCACCTCAATCTTTTCGATATCTGCAGCACCTCACTGCAGCCTCTCAATCAAAATCTTCAATGTATGCAGCACCTCACCGCAGCCTCTCAATCAAAATCGCAAGCGTCACCTTTAACATATAATAGACGGAAGACCCTACATTCCCCAGAGAAGACTTTCCGCCAACCCGGTTATGCATCATGACCGGCACCTCTTTCACCTTCAGCCGATGGCGCAGCAGGCGGCAGACCGTTTCCGGTTCCGGATAATCCCTGGGATAGTCTTTGACAAACAGCTCCATGGCGCGGCGGTTGCACATCCGCATCCCGCTGGTAGCATCTGAGATCTTCTGCCCAAACAGCAGCATGGTCATGACCCCAAACCACCGGATCCCGATCCTGCGGATTCCATTTGACTGGAACCCCCTCTTCTCAATAAAGCGGGAACCAATCACCATATCACAGCGTTCCGTGAGCAGCACCCGTTCCATGTCCTTCAGGTAAGATGCATCATGCTGCGCATCTCCATCCATCTGCACCGCAATCTCATACCCATGCTCATACGCATACCGGTAGCCAGTCTGCACAGCCCCGCCAATCCCCAGGTTGATCGGAAGATCCACCACGTGAAAGCCCAGATTCCGGCAAATCTGAAGCGTACGGTCTTTCGAACAGTCATTGATCACCAGATAATCATAATCCGGCGCATGCTCCAGGATGCCGCGCACCGCAAGCTCAATCCCCTGTTCCTCATTATATGCAGGAATAATGACAAGTTTCTTCTGGCCCACAACCGAATCTCCGTATGATACAGACTGAATCCCCATCGGATACATCATCAGATGCATCCTCGCAATACCATAAAAACTGTGGCAGTTCTGCCTGTAATCCATCATTCATCCCGATTATACCCCAAACATGAACATGGCGGAACATTAAATATGTTCCGCCCGTTATCCATACAGTATCTCTCCACATGATGCGAGAAATGCCATAGGTTAGTCTCCGCATCAGGCGGAGAAGAACCGTACCTCGCCTAGCCTCGAAGAGGCGTACC
>CAMORF010000113.1 GCA_946623485.1 uncultured Clostridia bacterium | reverse complement strand
GAAACAGTCAGAGAAGTAAAATACGATACAAGCCAGAGAAACAGCCAGAACCCAGATCAGAGAAACAGCCAGAACCCAGGCCAGAGAAACAGCCAGAACCCAGGTCAGAGAAGCAGCCAGAACCCAGGCCAGAGAAACAAAACACGATACAGGTCAGAGAAGTAAAAAACGATACAGCTTGCGCAGGAGGCAGTTATGAAAAAGTATTGCTTTGGAATTGATGTAGGAGGAACTACGATTAAGTGTGGTCTCCTCAATACCGAGGGAAATCTTCTTGATAAATGGGAGATCCCGACCCGGCTGGAGGAAAATGGATCCTATATTCTCCCGGATATTGCGGAAACCATCAACCGCAAGCTGGAGGAGAGAGGTCTGACGAAAAATGAGATTGAGGGCATCGGACTGGATATTCCCGGGCCGGTCAATGAAGATGGTGTCTGCATGCTTGCCGTCAACCTCCATTGGGGGCAGGTCAATATCGTCAGGGAGATGGAGAAACTGACCGGGATCCGGACAAAGGCAGTGAACGATGCCAATGCCGCAGCGCTGGGTGAGTGCTGGAAAGGCGGCGGAGCCGGACATAAGAATCTGATCATGGTGACGCTCGGAACCGGGATCGGAGGCGGAATCGTCGTGGAAGGAAAGGTAATCGCCGGAGCTCATGGATCAGGGGGCGAGATCGGCCATGTCCATGTGACGGAGGAACTGACTGAGCCGTGCAATTGCGGGAATGTAGGATGCCTGGAGCAGGTTGCCTCCGCTACCGGAATTGTTCTGCTGGCTAAGATGCAGCTGGAGAAGGATAAGGAAACGCCGAGTGTCCTGCGAGGGAAACAGTTTACGGCGAAGGATGTCTGGGATGCGGTGAAGGCTGGCGACGAGGTGGCGGATGCTGTTGCCGAGAAGTTCGGCCTGTACCTGGGAAGGGCGCTTGCAAGCTTTGCCAGCGTCACTGATCCGGAGATCTATGTCATCGGCGGCGGCGTATCCAAGGCAGGCCCAGTCCTTCTGGACTATGTGCAGAAGTATTACCGCCAGTATGCATTCCCCGGCTGCAAGGATGCAGCCTTTGCCCTGGCAACCCTGGGCAATGATGCCGGTGTCTACGGCGCGGCCAAGCTTGTTCTTTAATGCCCGTATCCTATTCTGTTTCCGGAACATCTGTGTTTTTATACAGATCCTTAGTATTTTGAACTTTTATATTTTGCGTTTTACGAACAGAGCCTTAGTATTCTGACCTTTCGTATTTTGCATTTTACGAACAGATCGCTAGTGTTTTGACCATTCGTATGTTGCATTTTACGAACAGAGCCTTAGTATTTTGACCTTTCGTATTTTGCATTTTACAGACAGATCCTTAGTGCTTTGAACTTTAAGTATTTTTACATTTTTGAACAGATCCTTAGTTTTTTTCGATATGGAGGTTCCAACATGAAGAGACGTAACAAAAAACAGCAGACGATCGCGATCGTTATCGTGGTGATCCTTGTGGCAGCGATGCTTCTTTCTTTGATTCCGGCATTCCTTCTGTAACAGGAGGCTGAAGTGAAGAGAGGGACATTTCTCAGGATATGCTTGACAGGGGCGGCGGCTGCGGCCCTGTTTTCCGTACAGACAATGGCAGGAAAACCGGTCGCGTCTGTCTCGGATCCCACGATTGCCAATGGCGTGCATGTGGAGGGGATCGACCTGTCAGGCATGACGCCTGAAGAGGCCAAAGGAGCGCTTCAGGCCAGGGTGGATGCCCTGGCATCGACTCCTGTCAATCTGAGATATGGTTCGAATGTCATCACTTCCTCCCTGGCGGATTTCGGATATGCCTGCACCAATCTGGATATTGTAGATTCCCTTGTACCGATCGGCAAAAGCGGGAACATCGTAGAGCGGTATAAGCAGCAGAAGGATCTGGAAAACAATACGGTAGATTATACACTGGATTTTACGGTTGATCCCAGGCGGGTGGAGCAATATGTTGCAGGATGCAGCACATATGATACAGATCCGGTAGAGGGAGAACTTCTGATCGGGTCGGATGGCCTTCCTTATGTGGAGGGCGGAACGAAGGGGATGACGCTGAAGACTGCGGAATCCGCTGAAGCGGTGCAGAATGCGATCGAAGCCTGGACCGGCGGCGATATCACCGTGGATCTTGTTTATGAGGAGACCAGCCCTGATGTGACTTATGAAACGCTGTCCCTGGTGAAGGATGTCCTGGGAACCGCCACCACAGATTATTCCGCGTCCTCCGGGAACCGTGCTGTCAATGTCGAAAATGGCTGTGCCCTGATCAACGGGACGATGCTCTGGCCGGGGGATGAATTCTCTGTCACCGATACGGTGACGCCCTTCTCCGCAGAGAACGGATATATGCCGGCACCGACTTACGAGGAAAACCGGACCATCGATTCCTATGGGGGTGGTATCTGCCAGGTCTCTACGACACTGTACAATGCTGCGCTGAAGGCAGAACTGGATATTACCTCCAGGTCGAACCATACGATGATGGTTTCTTATGTTGAGCCATCCAAGGATGCTGCCATTGCGGAGGGCGTGATGGATATGCGGTTCGTCAACAATACAGATGCGCCGATCTATATCCAGGGCGGTTGTTATGGCGGCCAGATCACCTTTACTATTTACGGACACGAAACCAGGCCGGCCAACCGTACGATCGAGTTTGACAGCCGTGTCCTGGAAACGATGCAGCCCAGCGGGTATTCGCTTTATCCGGACGCAACGCAGGCGGTGGGATATATTGCACAGACCCAGTCTCCCCATACAGGGTATCAGGCAGAGCTGTGGAAGATCATCTATGTGGACGGAGTCCAGACGGATGAGGTTCAGATCAACTCCAGCTATTACCAGTCGGTCGGCACCATTTATTCCGTGGGCGTGATGACCAGCAACACAACATTGCAGCAGGCGCTCTATGGCGCAATCGGATCCAACAACCTGGATGCGGTACAGCAGATCATCCGGTATGGAGTCGCGCCTGCGCAGCAGCCACAGGCCGCACCGCAAGGCCAGAACGCAGCGCAGAACCAGAATTCCCAGGCGGGAAATGGCGCCCAGGGGCAGACTGCGGGGGATATGGATGACAACCTTCCGGCGGATGCGGTAACGATTATGAACTGACATACGTGGATGCCATGAAGTGAACAGGCAGATACGGATGCCATGAAGTGAACAGGCAGATACGGATGCCATGAAGTGAACAGGCGGATATGGATATCATTATGGCAGGATATGCCGGAAGATGCGGAGCGCAGGCGCTGGCACTTTCGCGCAGGAAGGATCTGGAACAGGAGCTTCCATCCGGAATCGTGAACCTGGCAGCCAGGCCGGGACCGTATCTGGCAATCCCGGACAGTGTCCCGGTTTTCAGCTGGTCGCGCCTTGGCGCGGGGGGCGTGCTGCGTGGACTCTGGATTCTGGCGGAGAAGCTTCAGTGCGGCTTTGATGTTGACCTTCGGCGGGTTTTGCTGCGGCAGGAGGATGTGGAAATCTGTGAGATCCTGGGAGAGGATATTTATGGGATCGACGCGTCGGGCGGCTGGCTGATCGCTGTCAGGACAGCAGAGGCGGCCATGCAGATTCTCAGGAAAGAACAGATCCCTGCGGGCGTGATCGGAACCTGCTCTGCAAACCGTGTCCGGGCGCTTCACATGGGGGAAGCGGTCCGCTATCTGGAAGGGGTTTAGGAACTGTCACGAAATAACCTGTGAATATTGCGAAGGATATACAGGTTATGATTCAGCCGTCAAAAGCCGCTTACAGATTGTTTTGTGCTTTGCGCCGAAAGCGTTGTAATCAGTTAGGATCTGCCGGAATGCGGGCAGATGTCAGGAGGAGAGGACATGAGGGAAAAAATCCTTTCATTGCTTGAACGCAACTCAAGAATGACGGCGGAAGAGATCGCGGTCCTGCTTGGGTCGAGCAGTGATGTGATCGAAAATGAAATCCGTAAGATGGAGCAGGAGAACATTATTTGCGGTTATAACACGCTGATTGACTGGGACAGAGCCGGATCGGATACCGTGACTGCCCTGATCGAGGTACGTGTCACACCGCAGCGGGGACAGGGATTCGACAACATCGCGGAGCGCATCTATAACTATCCGGAGGTACAGTCGGTGTACCTGATCTCGGGAGCCTATGACCTTCTGGTGATCCTTGAGGGAAAGACACTGAAGGAGGTATCCGGATTCGTATCCAGCAAGCTGTCCACGCTCGATACGGTGCTTTCCACCGCGACCCATTTCATTTTGAAAAAATACAAGGACGACGGGATCATTTTCGAACGGAAAAAGAAGGATACCCGAATGAGCATTACGCCGTGACATGGCAGAAGCCGATATCATTCGCTGCATTCCCCGGTGTGACAGCCGGATATGCCAGGAAACCGGCGTGGATAGATGAGATGAGGAGGATGATCCGATGAAGGAAATGTCCGGAAGGAGCCTTCTTTCCAGGAAGGCGGACAGTCTGAAGCCCTCCGGGATCAGAAAATTCTTTGACATAGTGGCTGAGATGGATGATGTGGTCTCTCTGGGCGTGGGTGAGCCTGACTTTGATACGCCGTGGGCTGTCCGTGATGAGGGAATCTATACGCTGGAACGCGGCAAAACCTTCTATACCTCAAACGCGGGCCTGAAGGAACTCAGGGAAGAGATCTGCCGCTTCCTGAACAAGAGGCTTGACGTTACCTATGACCCGCTCCACGAATGCCTTGTCACGGTCGGAGGCTCCGAGGCGATTGACCTGGCGTTCCGCGCTTTGCTGAACCCCGGAGACGAGGTACTGATTCCGGAACCGTGTTATGTCTCCTACACGCCATGCACGATCCTGGCAGACGGCGTCCCGGTGCCGATTCCGCTGCAGGAGAAAAATGAATTCCGGCTTACCGCGGAAGAGTTGGAGGAGCATATCACGGAAAAGACCAGGATCCTGGTGCTTCCTTTCCCGAATAATCCGACCGGGGCTGTCATGCGCAGGAATGATCTCGAGGCGGTGGCAAAGGTCTGCATAGAGCATGACATTTTTGTCCTGTCGGATGAGATTTACTCTGAACTTACTTATACCGGGGAGGACCATGTTTCCATTGTCCAGATTCCGGGGATGCAGGAGAGAACCATCCTGATCAACGGCTTCTCAAAGGCGTTCGCCATGACGGGGTGGCGGCTTGGCTATTGCTGCGGGAGCAGGGAAGTTTTGTCCGTCATGACTAAGATCCATCAGTTTGCGATCATGTGTGCGCCGACGAACAGTCAGTATGCAGCAGCGGTTGCCCTGCGCGACTGTTATTCGGAGGTTGTCAAGATGCGGGAAGCCTATGACCAGAGAAGGCGGTTTCTGCTCCATTCCTTCCGGCAGATGAATCTTCCATGCTTTGAACCCTTCGGCGCGTTTTATGTATTTCCCTGCATCAAGGAATTCGGCATGAGCTCAGAACAATTCGCGACCAGGCTTCTGGAGGAGCAGCGTGTCGCGGTGGTTCCGGGGGATGCGTTCGGGGAGAGCGGGGAAGGCTACATCCGGATCTCTTATGCCTATTCCCTCGATGCCCTGAAGGAAGCAGTCGGAAGGCTGGAGAAGTTTGTCACAAGGCTTCGCGGATAGAGAATAGTTTCACCTGAAGATGATATCAGGCCGGCCAGACCCGGATGCAACAGTAGAGCAGAAGGGGAGGCCGGCTTTTTGCTTCAAGGACGGATTCAAAAACTGTATCTGGAACAAAGGAGGTGGAGCCATATGGATGGGGCGATCAATGTCCTGGAAAGGATTCTTACAAGCACCGTAGAGGTTGGGATCGTCTTAGTGGAAATGTTCGGTGTACTGGTGCTGGTATATACTGCGGTGCGCTCTTTTTTGAAGTGGCTCAAACGATCTCATGAAGTCAGGCTGGATCTGGCGCAGGGAACCGCGCTTGCATTGGAATTTAAGATGGGCGGCGAGGTCCTCAGGACAGTTGTGACCCGGGAAAAAGGTGAACTGCTGATCCTCGGCGGGATTATCCTGCTCAGGGGAATCCTGACCTTCCTGATCCACTGGGAAATCAAAAATGAAGAAAAGGCATTGGAAAAAAGAACGCCGGACGAGGGAAATACTACACCATGAGTCAGCAAACAGGGAATACGAAGGAAAACCATAATACAGTTCCCCAGGGGAATTCTCAGGATATTATTCAGGCGAATTCCCGTGAAAAGCGCCGGGAAAACAATGCAAATCCGAGGGCATTGCTCCCGATCCTGGTTTTTCTGCTGATCTATCTGGGGAGCGGCGTCTATTATGAATATATCAATCCGGTGAACGGGCAGATGGGATTCTATGTCATCTCTGTCGTGGTCGCGTTCGGATTTGCTTTGATTACCGCTTTTGCGCAGAACCGGAGTCTGTCTTTCGACGAGAAGATTCATATCTGCGCACAGGGAGTAGGGGATGATAACATCATCATTATGCTCTTTATCTTCCTGATGGCAGGGGCATTCAGCGGACTGGCAAGCGCTGCAGGAGGCGCGGAGAGCACGGCAAATCTGATGCTGAATTATATCCCGGGCAATTTTGCCATTCCCGGACTGTTTGTGATCGCATGCCTGATCTCCATGTCCATGGGAACCAGCGTCGGGACGATCAGTGTGCTTGTTCCGATCGCGGTTGAGGTGGCGCGGGGAACCGGGATTATGGTACCTCTTGTGATTGGAACCGTTGTGGGCGGCTCTATGTTTGGCGACAACCTGTCTGTCATCTCGGATACCACCATTGCCGCGACCAGGACGCAGGGCGTGGAGATGAAGGATAAGTTCAGAACCAATCTCAAGATCGCGCTGCCTGCCGCACTCATCACCCTGGGAATCCTCGTGATCATTTCCCTGCAGTACCCGTCCGCCCGCATGGGAGAATATAGCTTTAATATCTGGCTCGCCCTGCCGTATTTTGTCGTCCTGCTGCTGGCGCTTCTGGGAATCAATGTGTTCCTTGTCCTCGGGATCGGGATCTTGCTGTTCTTCCTGATCGGCGGAGCTGCGGGAACGGTTACATTTGCCAGTGGCTTTCTTGCCATGGGCGAAGGCACCAAGGGCATGTTTGAAACGATGATAGTTACGATTATGGT
>CAMORF010000112.1 GCA_946623485.1 uncultured Clostridia bacterium | reverse complement strand
CATCCGGCCTTCCCCATGCGCAGCTGGCGGCACAGATCGCAAGGCAGGCAAAGGTTGTCGGGACCAAAGAACCATTCGCGGTTGTATTTGCCGCAATGGGCATCACATTCGAGGAGTCGAATTATTTCATCGAGTCCTTCCGCGAGACCGGAGCGATTGACCGTGCGGTGCTGTTCATGAACCTGGCAAATGACCCTGCCGTCGAGCGTATCGCGACGCCGCGTATGGCGCTGACCGCCGCAGAGTACCTCGCGTTTGAGAAGGGCATGCATGTCCTGGTCATCATGACCGACATTACGAACTATGCGGACGCGCTGCGTGAAATCTCCGCTGCGCGTAAGGAGGTTCCGGGACGCCGCGGTTATCCTGGCTACATGTATACGGACCTTGCCTCTCTGTATGAGAGGGCAGGACGCCAGATCGGAAGGAAGGGCTCGATTACGATGATCCCGATCCTGACCATGCCGGAGGATGACAAGACCCACCCGATCCCGGACCTGACAGGATATATCACGGAAGGACAGATCATCCTGAGCCGTGACCTGTACCGCAAGGGACTTGAGCCGCCCATCGATGTGCTTCCGTCCCTGTCCCGTCTGAAGGATAAGGGAATCGGCGAAGGGAAGACAAGGGCTGACCACGCCAATACCATGAACCAGCTTTTCGCTGCCTACGCGCGAGGCAAGGACGCGAAGGAGCTGATGGTGATCCTGGGGGAGGCTGCGCTGACGGATATCGATAAGCTGTATGCCAGGTTCGCGGATGCGTTTGAAGAGAAGTACATTAACCAGGGATACCGGACCGACCGTTCGATCCAGGAAACGCTGGATATCGGCTGGGAGCTTCTGCGCATCCTGCCCAGAAGCGAGCTGAAGAGAATCAAGGACGAGTTCCTGGATGCGTATTACGAAGTAAAGTAAGGGGGTGACCTCTTTTGGCCAGTTCAACAATCATACCGACCAGAATGGAGCTTACCCGCCTTAAGCGAAAGCTGGTCACGGCCCGCAAGGGACATAAGCTGCTCAAGGATAAGCGGGATGAGCTGATGCGCCAGTTCCTGATCATGGTCCGTGAGAACAGGGAACTGCGGGAGTCGGTGGAGAAGGGCATCGGAGAAGCAAACCAAGGATTTGCTCTTGCCAGGAGCACGATGTCCGACGAGGCGGTCCGGGTTGCCTTCATGGCTCCGAAGCAGAGGGTCTCCATCGGGGTTTCCTATAAGAACATCATGAGCGTCAACGTGCCGGAGTATTCCTTTGAAACCCGGACGAGCGATGCGTCGGATATGTTTTCGTATGGATTCGCGTTTACCTCCGCAGACCTGGACGGGGCGGTGGAGCAGTTGTCAGGTGTATTTGAAAGCATGCTGAAGCTTGCCCAGATGGAGAAGAGCTGCCAGTTGATGGCGGCTGAGATTGAGAAGACACGCCGGCGTGTGAATGCGCTGGAGCATGTCATGATCCCTCAGCTGGAGGAGGACATCAAGTATATTACGATGAAGCTTGATGAAAATGAGCGTTCGAGCCAGATCCGGCTGATGAAGGTGAAGGATATGATGCTCGAAGAAGCCCATCATTATGAGGAGCGTGAGGAAAAGCGCGCGGCGCAGAAGGCTGCGGCCGGAGCGTGATCGATCCGCCTTTTCCGCAATGCGGCAGGCTGCCTGCCGCATCATACAATGAAAGAAGAAAGCCGGTCTGTTTATTCAGGCCGGCTTTGCAGCGTGGCACTTTACTCTGTCACCCGGCGACGGAAACATGGAAACATTTGGTAGAGGGGCTTTACAGTCCCATATTTTGTGTGTATTATGGGTGGTGCACCGCTACATGTGGAACCGGGATGGAACATGATCAGGATCTCAGCGAAGAACGGCTTGTGTTCCGGGGGATGGAAGCGGCGAAAAATTACAACACAATAAGAAGGAGGTACCATCTATGCGGGCTGCCCGGCAGGGCATGGATGGGAAGAGAATATGCTGAAGGTAAGGAAGCGGAACGGGGCGGTTGTCCCATTTGACGGAGATAAGATCCAGGCGGCGATGGAGAAGGCGTTCCGCGCGACGGGAACGCCTGTGCCGGCGGAATACATCATGAACAAGATGCTCATGAATATCTACGCCCTGATGCGTACGGAAGACAATGTCGTAGATATAGAGTCTATCCAGGATTCGGTGGAGCAGGTGCTTTCGGAGTCCGGCTTTTTCCGTGTATCCAAGGCTTATGTGCTGTACCGCAGCCAGAGAAAGAGTGTGCGTGAGGCGGCGGCCAGCGTGCTGGATTATTCGAAGCTTGTAAATGGATACCTGGACCGCCTGGACTGGAGGGTGAAGGAGAATTCCACCGTTCAGTACACGCTGGGCGGGCTGATCCTGTCAAACTCGGGAGCAGTCACGGCGAATTACTGGCTGAATGAGATCTATGATCCGGAGATCGCGCAGCTTCATAAAAAGGCGGCGATCCACCTGCATGACCTGAGCATGCTGGCACCCTACTGCGCGGGCTGGAACCTGAAGCAGCTGATCTGCGAGGGAATCAAGGGGGTGTCCGGCCGGATTGCCTCCAGCCCTGCAAAGCACCTGTCCACGCTGTGCAACCAGATGGTGAATTTCCTTGGAATTATGCAAAATGAATGGGCAGGCGCGCAGGCATTTTCCTCCTTTGACACGTATCTGGCACCCTTTGTCCGTACGGACCATCTGGACTACAAGGGCGTGAGGCAGTGCGTGCAGAGCTTTATCTATGGCGTGAATACGCCATCCAGATGGGGCTGCCAGTCACCGTTTACCAATGTGACGCTGGACTGGACCGTGCCGGATGACCTGAAGGATCAGAAAGCAGTCGTAGGCGGCAAGGAACAGGATTTCACCTACGGAGACTGCAAGAAAGAGATGGACATGATCAATAAGGCTTTTATTGAGATCATGACCGAAGGCGACGCGCAGGGCCGAGGGTTCCAGTACCCGATCCCGACTTATTCCATCACAAAGGATTTTGACTGGGGGGAAAGTGAGAATAACCGCCTTCTGTTCGGCATGACTGCGAAGTATGGCACTCCGTATTTTTCCAATTATGTGAACAGTGACATGAATCCTTCCGATATCCGTTCCATGTGCTGCAGGCTGCGCCTTGACCTGCGTGAGCTGAAGCGCAAGAACGGAGGGTTCTTCGGCGCGGGTGAGTCAACCGGATCCATCGGTGTCGTGACCATCAACCTGCCGCAGCTGGCATATCTGAGCGCAACCGAGGAGGAATTCTGGGAGCAGTTGGATCATCTGATGGATGTCGCTGCCAGATCCCTGCATACCAAGCGGGAGGTTGTGTCGAACCTGCTTGAGGCGGGGCTCTATCCTTACACGCACGCATACCTTGGAACCTTTGAGAACCATTTCTCAACGATCGGGATCTGCGGCGGCAATGAGATGTGTCTGAATGCCCGCTGGCTTCGCAAGGACCTGACGCATCAGGAAAGCCAGGATTTTGTGGAGCGGATGCTGAACCATATGCGGGAGCGCCTGTCGGATTATCAGGAGAAATACGCGCCGGAGCTGTTTAACCTGGAGGCAACGCCTGCGGAATCGACGGCATACCGTTTTGCGAAGCATGATCTGAGCCGGTTCCCGGATATCCATACGGCAAATGACCATGGGACGCCGTATTATACGAATTCGACGAATCTTCCGGTGGGCACGACAGATGATGTGTTTGAAGCATTGGACGTGCAGGATCGGTTCCAGCCGCTGTATACCTCCGGAACGGTGTTCCATACCTTCCTCGGGGAGAAGCTGCCGGACTGGAAGAGTGCGGCGAAGCTGGTGAAGACTATCACAGATACGTATAAGCTGCCCTATGTATCCATCAGCCCGACTTATTCTGTCTGCCCGGATCACGGATATATCACAGGAGAGCATTTTACATGCCCGATCTGCGGAAAGGAGGCGGAGGTTTACTCCAGGATTACAGGCTATTACCGCCCCGTCAAAAACTGGAATGACGGAAAGTCGCAGGAATTCAGGGACAGGAAGGTCTATGATGCCGCAGTGTCCGCAGGCTCCTGGGCAGTGAGAAGCCAGGAAGCCGGCGCCTGGACGGAGCAGGAACATGTATCATCTCCGGACATGGACTTTTCCGCGCAAGGCAGTGAGAAATCCAATCATGAGGTTCCGGTTCTTGTCACGACAAAAACATGTCCGAAGTGTAAGATTATCCGGAATTATATGGATGAGAACGGCATCCCCTACCGGGGGGTCGTGGCAGGGCAAAAGGAAGCGGACAGGCTGATCTCACAGTTCCATATCACGAGCGCCCCGACCTTGATCGGGGATGGCAGCGGAAGGATGGAAGCTTATACTGACATTCCGGCAATCCGTGCTTACCTGGACGCCGCCATCCTGCACCATGGGAAAGCAGTATGATTCTGGCGGGATTGCAGAAACTGACGCTCCTGGATTATCCGGGCGAGGTTGCCTGCACGGTGTTCACCAAGGGATGTAACCTGCGGTGCCCTTTCTGCCATAATCCAGAGCTTGTACTGCCGGGGCTCTCTCAGGGAAACAGGCAAGAGGACAGCATATTAAAAAACAACATATCATCGAATGATACTTCTCATCCCATGGGAGAGCTTCCGCCCGGAAGCTCTCCCAATCAGACAGAAGCGTTTTTCGATTATCTGAACCGTCGCAGGGGCAAGCTTTCAGGCGTCGTGGTTTCCGGCGGAGAGCCGACGCTGCATGCGGACCTGCCGGAATTCCTTGGAAGAATCCGGGAAATGGGATTCCTGGTGAAGCTTGATACCAATGGGATGAGGCCGGAAGTCCTGCGCAAAATTGTGGATGCAGGACTTGTTGATTATGTTGCGATGGATGTCAAGAACAGTCCCCGAAAATATGCAATGACTTGTGGAATTGCATATTTGAATGCGGAAGCAACAGACACAGAAGCTGCTATTTTGTGGGAGCGGGCCCGCGAGAGTATTTCCATCCTGATGGAGGGACATGCTGCGTATGAATTCCGTACGACTGTCGTAACCGGCCTGCATACAGAACAGGATATCAAAGAGATTGCAAGGCAGCTATCCGGGGCGCGGGCGTGGTATCTCCAGCAGTTTATAGGCGAGAAAAAACTCGTAGGATCATATTGCCGCGGCAGGCGGACGCTAAAGCTGTGCACTCCATCGGTGGCAGAACTTGAGAAAATGAAGTCAGCGGTTCAGCTTGATGTTCCCTCAGTTGCGCTGCGCGGCGTTTGATGCTGATGACGATAGCCCTGTCATATTTGTAATGGAATATCGTCATAATATTGCTTCCGTTTGTTGAATATACAATTTCCTTAGATACAGATTGTGAGATACACTTTTGTGTCAAGCCTGCACTTGTGCAAATGGAATCAAAAGGATTGACAGACCTTTTCTGCAATGATATATTGTCGGCGGGCGGGCGCTGAGTGCGCCGGCCTTTTGTATTATCTATGGCTCCGGTATGGTGGGAGTCTGAAGGACGGAACGATCAGCAGAAGTCATTTGTACTATAATCATCTATGCAAGATCAGGGGATGTGTCCGTACCCTCATTGAAGGATAAAGGAGGATGGAGTATGGCGATTTTTAAGGGAGCAGGAGTAGCGATTGTCACGCCGATGCATTCGGATGAGCGCGTGAACTACGAAAAGCTGCACGAATTGATCGATGAGCAGGTCAAAGAAGGCACGGATGCGATTATTATCTGCGGAACGACCGGCGAGTCCGCATGTCTGAGCGTGGAGGAACACCTGGAGGTGATCGGGGATTGTATCCGCTATGTGGATCACCGCATACCGGTCATTGCCGGAACCGGATCCAACTGCACGAAGGATGCGGTCGCGATGTCCCGGGAAGCGGAGCAGATGGGGGCAGACGGCCTTCTCCTGGTCACACCTTATTATAACAAAGCGACCCAGAAGGGCCTGATTGAGCATTACACAAGGATTTCTGAAGCAGTACATATTCCGATGATTCTATACAACGTGCCGAGCCGTACCGGCTGCAACCTTCTGCCGGAGACGATCGCATACCTGGCGAAGAATACGGAACACGTCAAGGCCGTGAAGGAAGCAAGCGGGAACATTTCCCAGATTGCGAAAGTCAAAGCGCTTGCGGGAGATGCCATTGACCTGTATTCGGGCAATGACGACCAGATCGTCCCGATCCTGTCTCTTGGCGGCATCGGCGTGATCTCTGTTCTGTCTAATGTCGCACCGCGCCAGACACATGAGATCTGCCAGGCGTGGTTTGATGGCGACACCGCGAAGAGCGCCCGTCTCCAGCTGGAAGCGCTTGACCTGATCGGAGCGTTGTTCTGTGAAGTAAACCCGATCCCGGTCAAGACCGCGATGAACCTGATGGGGAAAGAAGTCGGCCCGCTCCGCGCACCGATGTGTGAGATGGAAGAGAAGAATGTGGAGCGCCTGAAGAAAGCCATGAAGGACTATGGAATCCTTTGAATATGAGAATGGGGAAACGGGATATGACAAAGATATTGCTGACCGGCTGCAATGGCCGGATGGGAAAGGTGATCACGGAGCTTGCCACAGCGGATCCGGAGGTGGAGATTGTTGCCGGGATTGACGTTGCGGGGACGTGCGCGGGTGCTTACCCGGTGCACGGAAGCTTTGATGAGGTTGCTGAAGAGGCTGACGTGATTGTGGATTTCAGCTCTCCCAAAGTATTTGATGCGATGATGGACTATGCAGTCCGGAAGCAGGTTCCTGTCGTGATCTGCACGACAGGATTGTCTGATGAGCAGATTGGCAGGATAGAGGAAGATGCGCAGAAGGTTGCGCTGCTTCGGTCCGCCAATATGTCCCTTGGCATCAATCTGCTGCTGAAGCTGGTGAAGGAAGCAGCGAAGAAGCTTGCGCCGGAAGGATTTGACATTGAGATCGTAGAGCGCCATCATAACCAGAAGAAGGATGCGCCAAGCGGAACTGCCCTGGCGCTGGCGGAGAGCATCAATGAAGGGATGGACGGCGCATATCATTTTACCTATGACCGTTCGCAGCGCATGGAAAAGAGAGATCCGCAGGAAATCGGGATCAGCGCGGTCCGCGGAGGAAATATTCCGGGAACGCACGAAGTCATTTTCGCCGGTCCGGATGAGGTGATTGAATTCAACCATATCGCCTACTCACGGGGAATTTTCGGAAAAGGAGCACTGTCGGCTGCGAAGTTCCTTGCAGGCAAGGC
>CAMORF010000111.1 GCA_946623485.1 uncultured Clostridia bacterium | reverse complement strand
GATCAAAGACTTTGCCTGGAGAGTGGAGGGAGTGTGGGTCATTGAAGAACTCGATCCGGTGATTGAGAACCATTGCAAGGCGCTGGGGCTGAAGGTAAACGGCAAGAACGTCCTTCCCCTGGAATCGGAGTATAGCCAGAATCTTCTGCGGGAAGCCATGGCGATGGATATTCCGGCCAGCGTGCAGCTGGAGGAGCGCATTCCGCCGCGCCCGCCCGTCATGTGTGCCGGATGTCCGCACAGGGGGCTTTTCTACACCCTGCACTGCATGAACGTCCGTGTCATGGGAGACATCGGCTGCTATACGTTGGGCGGAGCCGCGCCGCTTTTTGCCATGGATAACAATCTGTGCATGGGCGCGTCGGTGAGCATGCTCCATGGATTTAACAAAGCCTGCGGGGCGGATTCAGAGGCAAATACCGTTGCCGTGATCGGAGATTCCACCTTCCTGCACTCCGGCATGACGAGCCTTGCGGACATTGCCTATAACTGCAGCAATTCCACTGTCATCATTCTGGACAATTCGATTACGGGAATGACCGGGCATCAGCAGAACCCGACAACCGGCTACGATATTCATGGCGACCCATGCGGAAAGATCGATCTGGAAAAACTGGTCAGATCGATGGGGATCGAAAGAGTCTGCGTGGTAGACCCGTACAATCTGTCCCAATGTGAATCAGTGCTGAAGGAGGAGCTTGCCGCGCAGGCACCCTCTGTCATCATATCGCGCAGGCCCTGCGCGCTTCTCAAGACGGTCGGCGGCCAAAAGGTGGTTCATCAGAAGCCACTTGTGAATGTCGCGGAGAAATGCGTCGGCTGTAAGTCGTGCATGCGGATTGGATGCCCTGCCATCAGCATGAAGGATAAGAAGGCGGTCATAGACCGGACGCAGTGTATCGGCTGCGGCGTCTGCCAGCAGCTGTGCAGATTTGACGCTCTTGTGCCCATGCAGTAATCCTGGCCGCCGGCGAACTGCGTTAGGACCAGCCACGGAATAACTTGCACATCTTGCTTGCCTTTTCATCCGATCGCGCAGATCAAAAATCATTGATATAGCCCGCTATGCTTATGTTTTCTGAACTGAACGCTCGAATGATAATCCTGCGCAATCTGCACAAGTTATTTCGTGACAGTTCCTTAACCGGACAGGATTACGCGCGTATGGGAACTCACAGAAAGACAGGATAGAAAACAGGATAAAAACAGGATAAGGATAGAAGACAGGATACAGGATAAGGATAGAAGACAGGATAAAGACAGGATAGAAAAATGGAAACGAAAAACATAATGATCGTCGGCGTCGGCGGCCAGGGAAGCCTGCTTGCAAGCAAGCTCCTTGGGCATCTCCTGCTGGCGGAAGGATATGATGTAAAGGTTTCAGAGGTCCATGGAATGAGCCAGCGCGGAGGCTCCGTAGTGACGTATGTCCGGTTTGGCGATAAAGTGTATTCGCCGGTGATAGACCGGGGAGAGGCAGACTATATTGTCTCTTTTGAACTGCTGGAGGCTGCCCGGTACCTTCCCTTCCTGAAGGAAGGAGGGCGGATTGTCACCAATACACAGCAGATCGATCCGATGCCGGTGATTACCGGCGCGGCACAGTATCCCGAAAACCTGGTCGCGAAACTGGAGGAGAAGGGGGCAGTGGTGGACGCGATGGATTGCCTGTCCCTGGCAGAGGAAGCCGGGTCTGTGAAAGCGGTAAACATTGTCCTCATGGGACGGCTTTCCAGGTATTTTGAGATTCCGGCGGAGAGCTGGCACCGCGCGATCGATGCATGCGTGCCGGAGCATTTCCGGCAGCTGAACCAGAGAGCGTTTGAACTGGGGCGTTCCTGAAAACGTCAGCGGAACCGGAGAGCGTTTGAAGCGGGGCGTTCCTGAAGAACGCCGGCGGAACCGGAGAGCGTTTGAACCGGGGCGTTCCTGAAGAACGCTGACGGAACCGGAGAACGTTTGAACCGGGGCGTTCCTGAAGAATGGCAGATTGAAAAGGAAAGAAGGAAAGATGGCAAATGTGAATGCAAGGGCGCTGGAGCTTGGCACGCAGCGCTCAGTGATCAGGGAACTGTTTGAGTTTGGCAAGAAAAGGATCGCGGAGGTCGGCGCGGAGAATGTTTTTGACTTCTCCATCGGCAATCCGTCTGTCCCTGCCCCGGATGTGGTAAATGAGACTGCCATCCGTCTGCTGAAGGAGATGGATCCGGTGATGATCCATGGATATACCAGCGCGCAGGGAGACCCGAATGTGAGGCAGATGATTGCGGACTCCATCCAAAGGCGTTTTGGCTATGCGGCACGCCCGGAAAGCCTGTATATGTCAACCGGTGCCGCAGGCGCACTGTGTGGGTGTCTGGGAGGCTTGCTGAATCCGGGAGATGAGGTGATTGTATTTGCCCCGTTCTTCCCGGAATACCGGGTGTTCATTGAAGCGGCGGGCGGCACCATGAAGCTGATCCCGGCCGACACAGAGGCATTTCAGATCGACTTTGAGCGATTTGAAGAAGCGCTCAGTCCGAAAACGAAAGCAGTCCTGATCAATTCCCCGAATAATCCGTCCGGGGCAGTGTACTCAGAGGAGACAATTCTCCGGCTTTCGAAGATCCTGAAGGAAAAGAGCGCAGCGTACGGACAGGTCATTTACCTGATTACGGATGAGCCGTACCGGGAGATTGCATTTTCCGGGGTCAAGGTGCCGTTTGTTCCAAAGTATTACCCGAATACGCTGGTCTGCTATTCCTGGTCGAAGGCGCTTTCCCTTCCTGGCGAGCGTATGGGCTATGTGCTGGTTGCGGAGGAGATGGAAGAGCATGATACGGTGTACGCGGCTGTGGCCGGCGCGTCCCGCGCCCTCGGATATGTGAGTGCGCCGAGCCTGTTCCAGAGAGTATGCGCGATGTGCGCGGATGACACGAGCGATATCTCTGTTTATGAGAAAAACAGGGATATCCTGGTGAAGGGGCTTCGGGAAATCGGGTTTTCCGTGGTTGAGCCCCAGGGAACCTTTTACATGTTCCCGCGTACGCTGATTGAGGATGATATTGCTTTCTGTGAAAAGGCGAAGGAGTTCAATCTTCTGATTGTCCCGGGAACCGGATTTGGCTGCCCGGGCCATACCCGCATCAGTTATTGTGTCCCGACAGAGCGTGCGGAACGCTCCCTTGAAGCATTTGCGAAGCTGGCAGCCTGTTACGCATGAGGGTGCCATTGAAAACAGCTTGATTGTGAACCATAGAGAGGAAACAGAAAACATGCCAGTAACAGATCTTCTGGAGAGAAATGCGCGCGAGCATGGCAGTGAGATCGCGCTGATCGAATTGAATCCGACGATGGAGGATCCGCGGAAGCTGTCCTTCAAGGAATATGACCTGGTTCAGCAGACCATCCCGCATCCTTACCGGCGGCAGATCACGTGGCAGACCTTTGATGAGAAAGCGAACCGCGTCGCAAATATGCTGCTTGACCGTGGAGTCCGGAAGGGGGATAAGGTCGCGATCCTGATGTTCAACTGCCTGGAATGGCTGCCGATTTATTTTGGCATCCTGAAAACCGGCGCGGTTGCCGTTCCGTTCAATTTCCGTTATACCGCCAATGAGATTTCCTACTGCCTGAACCTGGCAGAGGTGGAAGTATTGTTCTTTGGCCCGGAATTCGTGAACCGGCTTGAGATGAATGTGGATGGGATCGAGAAAGGGCGCCTCCTGTTCTATGTAGGTGACAATTGCCCTGCATTTGCCGAAAGCTATATGGCTCTGGTTTCGGATTATCCCAGCACATCTCCCGGAATTCCGCTGACCAATGAAGATGACGGCGCGATCTATTTTTCCTCCGGGACGACAGGGTTCCCGAAGGCAATCCTTCATAAGCATCTTTCCCTCTACCAGGCGGCGGAGATGGAGGCAGTGCACCACCGCACGCAGAAGGGGGATTGCTTTCTCTGCATCCCGCCCCTGTACCATACGGGAGCGAAGTTCCATTGGATGGGCTCTCTGTGGACCTGCAGCAAGGCAGTGCTGTTGAAGGGCACAAAGCCGGACATCATCCTGAAGGCGGTCTCGGATGAGCAGTGTACCATTGTATGGCTGCTGGTTCCTTGGGCGCAGGACATCCTGGACGCGCTCGACAGAGGGGATCTGAAGCTGTCCGATTATAAGCTGGATCAGTGGAGACTGATGCATATCGGCGCGCAGCCTGTACCGCCGTCCCTGATCCGCCACTGGAAGGAGTATTTCCCGGATCATCTTTATGATACGAATTATGGCTTGTCGGAATCGACAGGACCTGGCTGCGTGCATCTGGGTCTTGACCATATCGATAAGGTCGGAGCAATCGGTGTTCCGGGCTATCGCTGGAAATGCAAGATTGTGGATGAAAACGGCGTGGAAGTGAAGCAGGGCGATGTGGGCGAGCTGTGTGTGAAGGGCCCCGGCGTCATGACCGAATACTATAATAATCCGGAGGCGACAAAGGAGGTTTTGAAGGCAGGCTGGCTGTATACCGGTGATATGGCGATGGAGGATCAGGACGGGTTCTACTATCTGGTGGATCGGAAGAAGGATGTGATCGTTTCGGGTGGAGAGAACATCTATCCGGTTGAGATCGAAAACTTCCTTTCAGAGCATCCCAAGGTGAAGGATGTGGCAGTCATCGGCATGCCGGACAAGCGTCTGGGAGAGATTACCGGAGCAGTCATCGAACTGAAAGAAGGCGTAAAATGCACGGAAGAGGAGATTAACCGCTTCTGCAC
The DNA here is from genome assembly GCA_946623485.1 of uncultured Clostridia bacterium. Classification (GTDB taxonomy): domain Bacteria; phylum Bacillota; class Clostridia; order Lachnospirales; family Lachnospiraceae; genus Porcincola. Next base: position 2,467 of record CAMORF010000111.1, on the reverse strand, counting down.
TGCTCTGCCGCGCTATAAGAGGCCGCGCAAAGTGATCTTTGCGGAAGTTCCGCGGAACGCGACAGGCAAGATCGAAAAGCCTGCTTTGAGAAAGCGCTACGGGGTGGAAAACCTTGTCGCGAAAGAGAACCAGTTAGCAGGACATTGATCCGTCAGGGGCATTGCGCCATCAGGGGCATTGCGTCATCAGGGATATTGAGCCGCCAATGGAATGATCATTCGTGTCCGCCCGCATTCTTCCCGGAATGCGGGCGGTTTCCAATTTTTGGGAAATGCTTCCGGCTGGTTGGATCAGAAGAAAAAAGAGCGGTAGCGTCTTTCGGTTTCAGAAGGAAAAGCTTCTGGCTGGTTGGATCAGAAGAAAATGGTTGCATAAATCTTCATATATGATATGATTGCTTCAGTGCTTTAAAGCGTTTATATATCAAACGCAAAAAGTGCTGAAGCTTTCTTTTGTTTGTGTTTTTGTTTGTGTTGGAGAGGGGATTTGGAAAGATGGTAATCAAGGTTGTGTTCCTGATCATTTTCTTCGTGGTCATGATCCTGATCGGTGTCATGACGCGAAGGAAGGCAGCAAGCGTAGACGGCTTTGTCCTTGGCGGCAGAAGCGCGGGGCCGTGGCTGACAGCTTTCGGATACGGTACATCCTATTTTTCGGCGGTTGTATTCGTTGGCTATGCAGGACAGTTTGGTTATAAATATGGCGTTTCCGCGACCTGGGCGGGGATCGGCAATGCGGTGATCGGATCGCTGCTCGCGTGGATTATTCTGGGACGCCGTACCCGTGTCATGACAAAGCATCTGGATTCGCGTACGATGCCTGATTTTTTCGGGAAACGGTTTGATTCGAATGCCCTGAAGGTGGCGGCAGCGCTGATTTCATTTGTTTTTCTGATCCCGTATACATCGTCTGTATACAATGGCCTGTCAAGATTGTTCCGCATGGCATTTGACATTCCTTACGCGGCCTGTGTTATCGTGATGGCCGCCCTGACCTGTGTCTATGTCCTTCTGGGTGGCTATATGGCAACCGTGGTCAATGACTTTGTGCAGGGAATTATCATGCTGTTTGGGATTACGGCGGTGATCCTTGCGGTATTGAAATCCAATGGCGGTTTCATCCAGGCGCTGACGACGCTTTCACAGTACGAGAGCGACCTGCCGGTGACACAGGGGATGCAGGGTGCATTTGTCTCCTTCTTTGGGCCGGATCCGCTGAACCTGCTTGGCGTGGTGGTGTTGACGTCTCTCGGAACATGGGGACTTCCGCAGATGGTCGGAAAGTTTTACGCGATCAAAGATGAGCGGTCAATCAAGGCAGGGACAGTGATTTCAACGATCTTTGCCATTATTGTAGCGGGAGGATGTTATTTCCTGGGCGGCTTCGGCAGGCTCTACAGTGAGAATCCATCCATCCAGAACGCGGACGGATCCATCGCTTATGATGCGATTGTCCCGGCTATGCTCTCGGGCCTGCCGGATATCCTGATTGGCATCGTTGTGGTGCTGGTTCTTTCGGCATCCATGTCAACCTTGTCTTCGTTGGTGCTGACATCCTCGTCTTCCGTGACGCTGGACCTGATCGCGCATTTCAAAAAAAACATGAGCGAAGGGCGGAAGCTCCTGGTGATGAGAGTGCTTCTGGTATTTTTCATCATCGTGTCAGTGGTGCTCGCGTTGAATCCGCCGACCTTTATCGCGCAGCTGATGGGTTATTCCTGGGGTGCGCTGGCCGGTTCCTTCCTGGCACCGTTTTTGTACGGGCTGTACTGGAAACGCACCTCCAGGCTCTCGGTATGGGTTTCGTTTGCAGCCGGGGTCGGGATTACCCTGAGCAATATGTTCCTGCACTATATCAAAAGCCCGATTAACGCCGGAGCGATCACGATGCTGGCGGGCCTGGTGATTGTGCCGGTGGTAAGCCTTCTTTCACCGAAGATGGAGCAAAGCCGGATCGATCAGATCTTTGCCGGATATGAGGAGACCATCACGATCAAGAAGCGGTTTAGCCTGAAAGAGGAGGAGGACTTGGAATAAAGAAGCACCTGAAAGCTGTCTTGACAGAAGGAAGAGGAAGCGTTGGAATGCCTGACAGAAAAAGCCGGAATACCTGAAATACCGGGAAAACAGGAGTGGATAGGAAGACATGTTCAAATAACGGACGGGTTTGAATAAATTTTTTGACAAATTCTACAAAAACTATTGAAAAATCTAACTGAGTAGGGTATACTGCAATTACGGTGGAGGTACGGTACGGGAAAGCTACTCAGGATCAGTGTATCATTTGTCAACACTTGTCAGCACATTTTCTTACATGTGTGATTTGATGTACATGCAGGATTGGAAAGTGTGTCAGCAGGGCAGAGGTTGAGCGGTTGAATACGAATACGCTGATCGGAATATTGTGAGGATCTTTCTGGGGGCAGTACTGGCTGCCCCCACTTTATTCTCCCACCCACTGCTTCTG
>CAMORF010000110.1 GCA_946623485.1 uncultured Clostridia bacterium | reverse complement strand
ATCGTCTCAGACGGCTTGCCTGCCTCTTCTGCCGCAACCTTCTCCTGCGCCCTGTCTGCTCCTTCCGCCCCAATCGTCTCCTGCGCCCTGTCTGCTCCTTCCGCCCCAATCGTCTCCCGCATCTGCGCCACCTGTTCCTGGAAAAATGCATCTGCCGCTTCCATCCTGTCGGTCAGCAGCCCGTATAGCCGGATCCATTCCAGCCTGCCGAGGGGCTCCGTCTCATAGCTGGAATACTCAATCAGTACAGGGATTCCAAGACGCTTCAGCATCTCAGATACCTCCGGCGCGTGGAAGATCATGGTGTTTTCAATGCACAGGTCACAGCCCTCATCTAAGATATATTCATAGTCCGGCGCGGAGTATTTCCCGACATATGCCATGTTCTCATCGGATACCGCCTTCCGGATCGAAGGGATCGTCCAGTCCCGGGCCTTCGTGCTTGTCATGGTAATCTGGTCAAGGACTCCCAATTCACGAAAAAAATCCGGGCAGCTGGAAGAGGCAGCATAGATATGATCCAGTGGTTTCTGAAGAACTGTCATATCATCCGGAAGTCCTTCCGGAACCGGTGCACCCTCCTCAACCAGCAGGCATCGCTGATCAGAATGAATCGTAATCAGTGCATACTCCACGCCTTCCAGATCCGGATCATGGATCTTCGCTGCCGTATCCGTATTCTGGGTCTTCGCTGCCGAATCCGTATTCTGAGTCTTCGCTGCCGTATCCGTATTCTGGGTCTTCGCTGCCGAATCCGTATTCCGGATCTTCGCCACCGCCGAATCCGAATCCTTCTTTTTTTTCTCTGTCTCCTGCCCGGCTGCCCTGTAATAATCCACCTGGAATTCCCTGGCATAAGCCAGTTCCATGTCCCCGGCCCACTCAAGAGACGGAATCTCCGCCCTCTCTGCTTCCGGTTCCGCGGCATAAACCAGGAAAGTATTCTGCAGCATGTACTGCGGTATCCGGAGAGACAGACACACCGTAAGTACCAGAAGCAACAGGAAAGGGGCCGTTCCCCTGCCCCTTTCCCTGCTTCCTGCACCGATTGAATCACTGTTTCGTAATCGTTTCCGAATCAAATGTAAGCTCATATTCGATCTCATAAGGTTTGCTCATCGCTGTGGTGTCCGCCTTCACATGAATAGGGCGGTCGAATGCCGTGACAGGAATCTCAAACACCGAGTTCCCTTCTTTGTTTACCGGCAGGTATTTCTCTCCGTCCACGATCATATAATCATAATTGGAGCTGCTCCACTCGATCGTTGCAGTCAATTCTCCCTGATGGGCTCTGATCGCAGCCGGAGATGCGACAGAAGCCCTCCCGGATCCGCCTGAAAGAGCTACCTCAGCCGTATAGTGCCCATCCTCCAGATCCAGGTTTGCGGCACTGTTCCCACGCTCTTTTAAAAATGCATCCGGGCTGAGCGATTCCGCCACAAAGCATAGCTGGCGGCCATACCACTTTTCTTTCCGCTTACTGTAAGCCGCGCATTCCATGCTCTCATCCAGCTTCGCAACCGGAATAGTGAAAACATGGGTTCCATCCTCCATCTCCTGGAACGGAATCAGCGCTTCCTTCTTCGCTGCCGCAGCCTCCTCTGGGGTTCCTGGATACAGGTACAGATAGCCGGTACCGCTCATCGTCATCTCAGCACGCATTGCACCATCAGCTACCTTCAGCGTGCATGAAGCAATCTGAAACATGGATGAGCTTGAATTGACGTCAATCTCATATTCCCCATCCCGCAGCTCCTGCGCTGTCACCGGAACCATCCAGTCTTCTGTTACCTTCTGAACCGGCACCATGTCAGACGAGGATGCAGTCCTGGAAGACGGCGCAGCCAGTTCGCTTTCCGTCTCCTGTCCGAACGTTCCCTTTTTTCCAACTTCCGTTTCCAGCCCGAACGTTCCCTTTTTTCCCGTTTCCGTCTCCTGAGCCAGAGGGATCTGGGCGCCCATGTGCATCACCATCAACGCGGACAACACTGACAGAGACGCCATCCTTACACATTTTCCTGCATTTCCTTTTCTTCTCAATCTTTTTCCCCTCATATACGTTCCCCTCATATACGATTATAGTACAAAATGACTCCTACGGATTGTTCCGTCCTTCGGCCTTATGGCATCAGGACTCCGTCACCGGGGAAAGCAGATGCCACCTCCTGCCGAATCCCCACAATCCTACCCTATATTTGCAATCCGAGGGGATCCTGTTCTCATCTTCCGACTCGGTCGTTGCTAAACGCGTGCCACTGGCACGCAGCAACCCACTGCTTGCTCATATATGGGCGTACAATAAAGCATCTCCCCCACTGGCAAACAAGCTTGCCGTGTGGGCATGCTTTTTGCACTGGAATCATATATGAGTACTTACATACACGACAATGGAAAGATCAGAATCTGAAGCTGAGTCAAACTGATTCGTCTCGGCTGAAAGGGTTGGAAATACCTGTCCTGTGGACAAATGTTTCCAACCCTACGAGACCAAAGCCAAACCTGTTTCTATCAGTCGTCTAACGCTGTCTCCACATGCTCCACATAAAGGCTGCGGATGTCTTCATTTTCCCCGAGTCCCCTGAGCAGGCATTCCACCTCGTATCCTTCCTCCTCAAACGCACGCTTCCAGGATCCCTCTTCGTCCCCTGCCATGTCATTGTTCGCATGATCTCCGGCAACCACCATCATCGGTTCCAGGATGACACGCTCATAGGATCCTTCCTTTACCTTGCCAATCACATCCTCCAGGGACGGAGTTGCCTCGACGGTTCCGATATAGTAATTGGCATGCCCGTCCTGATCCAGGATGTCCTGCATCTTCTGGTAGACGCCATTGGAATCCGCCTCGGTTCCGTGCCCCATAAACACGATTGCCGTTTTTCCATCATCGTATTCCTTTGTCCAATCGACAAGGACCTCCTCAACCGAGGCCATATCCGCATCGCAGGACAGGAGCGGCTCCCCGATCCGGACAGATTCAAACGCATCGCTGTATTCCGCAACCTGGTCATACAGATCCGTATACTCATACCCGCTCATCAGGTGAGTCGGCTGCACCACCAGCTCCTTCACTCCATTATCAATTGCACGGCCCAGCGCAGTGTCCACATCATCGATCAGATAACCATCCCGCTCATAGACATGGTCGATGATGATCTGCGAGGTAAATGCCCTGCGCACAGAGTACTCCGGAAATGCATTTTCCAGCGTATCTTCGATCGCGCCGATGGTCTTCCTGCGGCTGTCATTGAAGCTGGTGCCGAAGCTCACTACCAGCAGCTCTTTTTCCCCGATTCCATCCTGGTTCCGGATATTGTCAAGGGACGCATCCCCGGTATCCGCCTCCGTCTCAACCGCCGTCAGTGCAGCTTCTGTCTCCGCCTCAACCGCCGACAGCGCAGCTTCCGTCTCCTGCGCGCCTGCCACCATTCCTCCTGCAGCCAATCCCGCTGAGAAAACCACTGCCGCCACTGCTGTCATCTTTTTCGTCATGTTCATTTCCTCCTTCTTTTTGGTGCATGAATTCATGTGCAACGAATAAACCATAACGATTCTCCCCCATCCCTCAGAACGCAAAAGGTTCTTCGCAGAAGTGCTGAACCGTTACAAAAAAACCATTCCAGAACGCTGTTATTCCATCTATGCGGTGCCACCGCGTGGCGCCGCATATGCAGCTGGTCTATTCACTCCGCAGCGCTGCCACGGGATCCTGCCGGGAGGCCTTAAACGCCGGGATAAAGCCGCCGATCAGGTTCAGCACCACGCACAGCACCACCAGGATGCCGGCTGCGCCTGCCGGAAGGAATGCCGATACAGGCTGATCCGTATAGGAGTGGATCGCAATGTTGATCGGAATCAGCGCAAGCAGCGTCAGCAGAATGCCAAACGCGCCTGCAAGGATACCGATGATAAATGTCTCCGCATTGAAGACCTGCGTGATGTTGTGCCGCGAAGCTCCCATCGCGCGCAGGATTCCGATCTCCTTCCGGCGCTCCAGGACCGAGATGTACGTGATGATCCCGATCATGATGGAAGATACGATCAACGACACCGCGACAAAGGCGATCAGCACATACGTGATCACATCGATGATCGTCGTTACAGAGCTCATCAGTGAGCCGACATAATCCGTATAAGAGATCACCTTCTCCGGATAGCCTTCCTTCTCCATGGTAGCATTATACGCTTCCAGAAGAGCGATTACCGCATCCTTGCTTTCAAAGTTTTTCGGATAGATGGTAATCATCGCAGGATTCGCCGGGTCGGCATAGCCAAACTTCAGGAGATTCCCGCGCAGGCTCGCTTCCTGCTCCATCGACTGGGCATAATACATCTGGCGCATCCGCTCCTCATCCATCTGAATCGTGATGGCCTCCGAGATCTTGCTTTCGTCCACATGGAACAGCTCCATCAACGCCGGGATCAGGTCATCGACCGCCTTCTGGAGCGTGGGGGATTCTCCTGTCCGGCTGAGCTCCCGGATGATCCGCACCGTCTGCACAGAGCTCAGCCGGCCATGCTCAACAAGCACCTTGTCCAGTCCTTCCCAGTCAAATGAAACCGCGTCCGGAAGCTTCTCGGGATGGATCTCAATCATGTCCGCCAGTCCGGCAATCAGATTGTTGTTCGTTTTTTCGCCAAACGGTGCTCCGGTCAGCACGTCAACCTCCGGATCGTCCAGCTGCTGCCGGACAATCTCGCTCCCGGCAGCCTCCTCCAGCAAGGCATCCATCAGCCCGGGCAGATAGTCAATTCCCATCTGCACGATGCCGGCAGAGCCCTCCTTCGAGGGCATGACCACACCGCTGATGCTGATCTCCAGCGCTTCATCCAGCAGCTTTGTCGTCCGCTCCGTGTCTTCTGATTTGTTCAGCCAGACCCCGAGCTCCTTGTCATAAGCATACATCCGGCAGGCAGGAAGCACGCGGAAAGAGATTCCGAGAAACTCCTTGGGATCATACACCCGGGAGGAGTCCATGGAAGTGTCCACCGCTTCCCCGTTCATGACACGGGAGATAATCTCGTCCCGCTTGGCGACATCCTTGAGCCCCATCGTATAAAGCAGGTAATCCGGGACTCCGCCGCCAGGCATCAGCACCAGGACACATTCATTCATTTTCTCCGGCCACTTCCCGGCGAGCACCTTGTAAGAATCCTTGTAGAGTTCCTCCTTTTCCGGCAGCATGCAGAACGTATCATTGCTGTTCCAGACGCTCAGCGCGGAAGTCAGGTTTTCATTCATGGAGATCCCCACGGCCGACATGGTCTGGTCCGGATTGACCTGGCGGTATCCTTCCGCTTCCTTCCGGTAGACCTGAGGGCTGATTCCGTAGGAATAGCTGACGCACCGCGTGACGTCCTCGATCCCGCTGTAGCCGCTGTCAAACCAGCGTTTCAGGGACGCAAGATCGTTGGTTCCGGTTCCCGCGATCATGCTGCCCAGGATCTGCTGCTCTTCCACGCCCCCGGACTCCGTCTGAGCCGGCTGCCCGCCCATCATTCCCATCTGGGAAAATGCAGCCATGGTCGATTCCATCGAGAAGGAGGAGGATGTAATCTGCAGCGGGTACTCGCTGAGCGCGTTCTCCTCCATCCGGTTGATATAATCATGCGCTCCCGTGGACAGAGACAGGATCAGTGCAATTCCCGTAATCCCGATCGAAGCCGCGAAAGCCACGAGGATCGTTCTTGCTTTTTTGGAAAGCAGGTTCGAAACCGACAGGGACAGCGCCGTCACGAATGACATGGACGGCTTCCGTTTCCTGTGAGCAGACACGGGAGAATCCGGATGCTGCGGCGAAGCAGCTGACCCGTATACCCGGTCAGGCACCACCCCGCGAATCTGTCCAGTTTCTGTTTTCCTCTTCTGGCCGTTTTCCGCCTCCTGAATTGCCTCTGGCTCCTGCGGCTGGACCGCCCCTGCTTCCTGCGAGACAGCATCCTGCCTTGCAGGCGCGGCAGGGTCATAGGGGTCGCTGTCTGACTGCACGCGCCCGTCCCGCAGCTTGATGATTCTGGTCGCGTAGCGTTCAGCAAGCTCCGGATTGTGGGTCACCATCACAACCAGGTGATCCTGGGCAACCTCCTTGAGAAGCTGCATCACCTGCTCGCCGGTATCACTGTCAAGGGCGCCGGTGGGTTCATCCGCAAGCACGATCGTCGGACGGTTCACCAGTGCCCGGGCGATGGCGACTCTCTGCATCTGGCCGCCTGACAGCTGCAGGGGCTTCTTATGCATCTGATCCCTCAGGCCGACCCGCTCCAGCTCCTGGGCCGCGCGTTCCCTGCGCTCCGCCCTGCTGACTCCGGCAAGCGTCATCGCAAGCTCGACATTGCTTCTGAGCGTCTGGTGCGGAATCAGGTTGTAGCTTTGAAAGATAAACCCCACCGAATGATTCCGGTACGCATCCCAGTCACGGCTTTTATACTCCTTGGTGGGAACCCCGTCGATCACCAGCTCGCCGCTGTCGCAGTGATCCAACCCGCCGATGATATTAAGCAGCGTTGTTTTCCCCGAACCGCTCGGCCCCAGGATCGCAACAAATTCATTTTCCCGGAACGACAAAGATACGCCGTCCAGAGCCTTCTGGACAAGCGTACCTGTTTTATATTCCTTCTGTATGTTTTTTATTTCAAGCATAGGCCCAATCACGCAGTAACGATATCATCAGCCACTTCCGCCTCTGTCAAAGCTTCCGTTTCCGTCTCAGCGGTTCCGAAATGCGCATCAATATCCGCAGCCGTATTGTCCGCGATCTCCTGCACATCATCGACAAATTTCTTCGCCTTCTTGTATTCGTCGCTTTCCTTGAATTCAGACTCCACCGTCTCCCTGCGCTGCCTTGCAGACTCAGAGACGTCATCCACAATTCCGGCAGCCTCGTCTACGATCACATCCATATGTGCCTGGACCTTCTGCTCCAGCTCCGTGTCTGCCTGATAGTCCTTTCCCGCAGAGACACCTGCGCCAAAGGAAAGAAACATCGACAGCAGCCATGCCAATAATGCCTTCATGATATGAACCTCCTCTTTCTTGCCTGGAACCTGCCGGGAAATAAGGATCTGTTACAAAATAACCTGTACATCCTGCGGCAGCTCCGAAACCTGATCCGCCACCGGCCTTCCTTTCCTTCCGGATGCCGGATCCCGCCAACCTGGTTACTTAGGATCTGCTCATTCGTTGTTTCTGAACAGATCCATAGGATCTGCTGATAATTAACTGCTCATCCTGCTCGAGCAGTTAGGATCTGTTACAAAATAACTTGTACATCTTGCTTGTCTTTTCATCCGAT